>NZ_SNUK01000003.1:300000-377999 GCF_012027495.1 Thermococcus sp. JdF3
TAGTAGTCGAGCCTGTCTGGGGGCAGGTTTACCTTCTCTAACAGCTCCTTCGCCCTCTCCCTCGCCTCCTCCTCCGGGACGCCGTGAACCGTCATGACCTCGACCATCTGGTCCCCGACTTTCCTGAGGGGGTCAAGGCTGGTCATCGGGTCCTGGAATATCATGCTGATGTCCTTACCCCTGATGTCCCTCAGCTCGTCCTTGCCGAGCCTCAGGAGGTCCCTCCCCTCGAAGATGACCTCCCCCGTCACTATCCTTCCAGGTGATGGAACGATGTTCATTATCGCGTGGGCGACCGTTGATTTCCCGCTCCCGCTCTCCCCGACGAAGGTGACCCACTCACCCCTGTCTATTCTGAACGTAACTTTCTCGGCCCCCTTGACGACTCCCGCAAGGGTGTAGTAGTAGATGCTAAGGTTTTTGACCTCCAGCAGCATTCACATCACCTCGTTCCAAGGGAGAGCCTCTCGCTGAGGGCCTCTCCTATCAGCGCGAAGGCCATGGCCAGGAGCATTATCATTATTCCCGGGAAGAAGACCAGCCACCAGTAGCCGTCGAGGAGGAAGGGCTGGCCGACGCGCAGGTCGTACCCCCAGTCGGGCGTCGGCGGCGTTACCGACAGTCCCAGGAAGCTCAGGCCGGCCTCGGTCAATATGGCATCGGCGACGCTGAGTGTGAAGACGACGAGGATGGTTGGTGCGAGGTTGGGCAGGATGTACTTGAACATGACCTCCTTGTCCCTCGCGCCTATCGCGTGGGCCGCTTCAACGAAGAGCTGGCCGGTGAAGCTGAGGGTCTGCCCACGGACCATCCTGAAGTAGGTCGGCACGTAGACGAAGCTTATCGCTATGGCCGTGTTTATCGGACTCGGGCCCAGAACCACCGCGATGACCATCGCGAGGATCAAAGCAGGGAAGGCGTAGATGCTGTCCATTATCACGCTCAGCGTTCTGTCGATTTTTCCACCGTGGTAGCCGGAGAGCAGTCCGAGGGGAATTCCTATCGCCATCGAGAGCAGCGTCGCTATGAATACGACGTAGAGGACGACCCTCGAGCCCCAGACTATCCTCGAGAACATGTCCTGGCCGAGCCTGTTGGTTCCCATGAGGTGATCCGGGCTGGGCGGGGCGAAGACGTCGTCGCTACTCTGCGTCGGGTCATAGGGGGCTATCCAGGGGGCGAAGACCGCCATTATGACCACGATGAGGACGATGATTATGCCGAAGATGAGCATGCCCCTGCCGGGCTTCTTCCCGAAGACGAACTCCGTAAGTTTTCCTGCTATCTCCATCTTGACCACCTCAGTACTTCACCCTCGGGTCGAGCAGCGCGTAGACTATGTCCACTATGAGGCTGATGATGCCGACGAAGAAGGCGAAGAATATCACCGCACCCTGGATGGCGTTGTAGTCGCGGTAGTCTATTCTGTCCACGAGGAACGTTCCCATTCCCGGCCAGCTGAAGGTCGTCTCGGTGAGAACCGCACCGCCGAGGAGTATGGCGAACTGGAGTCCCATGAGGGTAACGACGGGTATGAAGGCGTTCTTCAGCGCGTACCACATGACCTTTCTGTCGGCAACACCCCTCGCGTGGTAGGCCCTTATGAAGTCCTGGCTGAGGACATCAACCATGTTGTTCCTCACCAGCCTTGTGTAAGCGCCGCTGAGGACTATTCCGAGGGTGAGCGCCGGCAGGATGAGGTGCCTAACGGAGCTCACGAGGGCATCCCAGTTGGCTGTGAGGATGCTGTCCAGGACGTAGAGGCCCGTTATCGTGTGCAGATTAACCCCCGGGTCGAGTCTGCCTGAAGTGGGCAACCAGTGCAGGTGGATTCCGAAGAGGTACTGGAGCATCATACCGAACCAGGGTATGAAGAGCGTGTAGGCGATTATGCTGTACACCCTCATCGCCGTGTCGGTCTTCGTTCCCTTCCTTGTGGCGCCTATCACTCCAGTCAGGAGGCCGAGGAGCACGCTGACGGTGAAGGCCCAGAGGGCGAGCTCCAGCGTCGCCGGGAAGCGCTGGGCTATGTAGTCCCACACGGGTTTCCCCATCGGGAACGCCAGCGTAACCCCGAAATCTCCGTGGAGGACGCCCTTGAGGTAGTCGAAGTACTGGACGTACAGGGGCTTGTCCAGCCCGGCCATGTGCATGAGGTGCTCCAGCTGCTCCGGGGGAATGTTCTTCGTTCCGACGACGGCCATAACTGGGTTTCCGGGAAGGATTCTCAGGAAGAAGAACACGAGGGTGTAGAGAATGAGGATCGTCGGAATTATCATGAGCGCCCTGATTATTATGTACTGACCGAGTCCCCTGGCCACGTTATCACCCCTTCTTAATTGAGACAAAAAGGAGTGAAAGAAGGAAATCACTCCTTGTAGAGGGTCGAGTAGCGGAATATCATGTCCGGGCCTATCGTCACTCCCTTGACGTTCTTCTGGGTAACCACGAAGAGCTTGCCCTGTATCAGCGGTATGTAGGGAACGTCCCCCGCCAGTATGTCCTGGACCTGCTCGTAGAGCTTCGTCCTCTCGTTCTGGTCACTGAGCCTCTGGGCCTGGCTCAGGAGGTCGTCCATCGTCGGGTTGGAGTAGCCGGTTCCGGCCCACTTGTTGGCGCCGGTCTTGAGGAACGGGGTGGTGTAGTCGTCGGGGTCGAGGTAGTCCGGGTACCAGCCGAGCAGGTAGACCTGCATCTGGCCGTTCCTGGCGTAGTCGGTGTAGGTTCCCCATTCGGCGCTCTTGATGGTGACCTTTATCATTCCGGTCTTTTCCCACTGCTCCTTGAGCATCTGGGCAAGGTCGGCCTCGGTGTCGCCGTAGTGGGTCGGCGTGTACCAGAGCTGTATCTCCAGCGGGTTGCTCTCGGAGTAGCCTGCCTCGCTGAGGAGCCCCTTGGCCTTCTCTATGTTGCCGTCGCCGTAGGCGGTCTTGAAGACGTCCTTGTGGCTCCACATTCCGTTTGGTATTAGGCTGTAAAGTGGCTCGACGGTCCCCATGAATACCTTCTGGGCTATTTCCGGCCTGTCAACGGCCGCCGCGAGCGCCTGCCTGACCTTGACGTTGCTCGTCGGGTCGTTCTTGGTGTTGAGACAGATGTAGCGGATGAATCCGCCAGGAACCTCTATGACGTTGAAGTTCTCGTCCTTCTTCAGGCTGTCTATGTCGCTGGGCCTGAGCGTCCTCCAGGCGATGTCTATCTCGCCGTTCTGGAGGGCGAGGCGCATTGTCGAGGCGTCGCGGTAGAACTTGATGATTATCTTCTCGGTCTTGGGCTTCTCGCCGTAGTAGTTCGGGTTGGCCTCGAGAACGAGCTCCTCATCACGAACCCATTTGGTTATCTTGTAGGGGCCCGCACCGCCGGCGGTCTGGTCGCTCTGTATCTGGTCGGGGGCGTAGTCCGGGTGGACCGGGAAGTACGGCGGGGTCGTGAGGAGGGCCAGGAAGTATGCGGTTGGCTGCTTGAGGTAGAAGACAACCGTGTAGTCATCCTTGGCCTCCACCTTGTCCACGAAGTCCGTAACGAGCCAGGACGGGTCGCCCTGAATGGTCATTACCCTCTCGATGCTTCTGACAACATCCTGGGCCTTCAGGGGAGTTCCGTCCGCGAATTTAAGGTCCTTCCTCAGGTGGAAGGTCCAAACGGTCGAGTCCTCGTTGACCTCCCAGCTCTCGGCTAAAGCCGGTTCGATTTCCAGGGTTCCCGGCTTGTATTTTACCAGGCCCTCCATAACGTTGTTGAGAACCTCCCAGGTGTAGAAGTCGTAGGCGTTCGAGGGGTCAAGGTCGGTCACCTTGTCGGTGACCCCCATAACTATCGTCGCTGTCTCTTCCTCTCCGCCACCACCGCTTATACAGCCGCTGGCCACTACCGAAAAAATCACCAAAACCACCAGAGCCAATGTTGCGTACTGTAGCCGCATAGGATGTCACCAATGGATATTTACGGACATCAATGCATTTAAACCTTTCGTAGTGTTCATTATCGAACCGACGAAGTTAGAATCTGGTATAGGGGTAAAGTTGATATATGCTCAATGCAATCTCCTTCCATGGACTGGGGGGAATGGGAGTCCTTCTACCTGCGCATAGTCCAGGAGATGGGATACTCGGTTGAAGAGGACCGGAAGGCGGCCGAGCTCCTGAGGGCGCTTCTGCTTGAGGGGGATGAATACATCCTGCGGGACGAACTGGCGGCCGTCGTCGGGAGAAAGGCCTACGTCTTCGGCTGCGGGCCCAGCCTGGAGAAGGCCCTTGTGGAGTTTGATTTCTCTGATGGAACGCTGATAGCCGTAGATGGGGCAACTTCTGCACTTCTGGAGCACGATATGGTGCCCGACATCATCGTCTCTGACCTTGACGGCAGGATTCCGGACCTGAGGATAGCCAACGATAGGGGGGCGTTCATGGCGGTTCACGCCCACGGCGACAACATGGATAAACTGACCGCATACGTGCCGCTCTTCTCAAGGGTTCTTGGAACGACCCAGACCGAGCCTCTCGACATCGTCTACAACTTCGGGGGCTTTACCGACGGCGACAGGGCCGCTTTTCTGGCCGAGGAGCTGGGCGCGAGGGAGATAGTTCTGGTCGGCTTCGACTTCGGCGAGACCGTGGGGAGGTGGAGCAAGCCCGGGTTGAGGGAGCACGCCCCGATATGGGGGAGCAAAAGGAAGAAATTCGAGTTTGCGAAGGAACTACTGAAATGGTTGGAAAAGAATGGGAAGGCGAGGATCGAGTACCTTAGACCAAATCCCTGAGCTTCTTGACCTTCCCGGCCTTTATCTCGACGTAACCGGCCCTCTTGAGGAAGCGAAGGACCTCCTCGACGGCCCTCGGGGAGTAGTTGATGACGAGGGTTCCCTTCTCCGTGGGTATCGAGAGGGGCGAGGCCCTCATGAACGCCTTGACCAGGTCTTCCTCCGGAACCTTCTCGTTGCAGAGGGACTTGAGTATCTCCCCTGAGAGGATCGAGCGGCCTATCAGCGCGAAGTAGACCCTCAGGAGGTAGTCCTCCGGGAAGTAGCGCGATGCGATCTTTCCGAGGGTGTTTATCTTGGCTATGTTCAGCTCCAGTACCTCGAACTCGTACTCCATGGTGAGGTCGGTGAAGGCGAACTGCTTGGCTATCCTCTCGGCGCTCTCCGGACTGTGGACGAGGTTGAAGGGGAACTTGAACTCGAAGCGGAGCTTCGTGACGTCCACCCCATCGCGGAGCTTTATAACGCCGTCCTCGTAGTCTATGGCGCCGTTCCTCGTGAGCTGGTCGAGGAGCTCGGCGACCCATGGGCCCTCCTGAAGGAGGGTCTCGAACCTCTCGCCGACCTTGATGTGCTCCAGTATGTGGTTCAGGCTCTCCCTGAAGGAGACGAATCCCTCCCTGAGGGCCTCCCTGTCGGCCCCCTCGATGACGTCTATCTGTGCGCTTATCTCTTCCAGGGTTCCCTCCAGCAGGTACCCGACGAACGCCTCGTATCCGAGTCTCTCATGAAGCTCGAACTTAATGCCCTCCCTCTTCAGGTCATCGAAAAACGATTTCTTCACCGATTCACTCTTCGTAACGAACCTCATTCTATCACCGAACCGGAAACGGTTAAAAGCCTTATAGGTTTTTGGTTTCTGGAGGTGAGCGCATGGGCGAGAAGCAGTACCTGCTCGACAGAACCCTGGAGGCCTGGAAGGGAAAGAGGGTTGCCCTGGCTGTTAGCAACGAGCACTCCTTCACCGGAATCCTGGATGACTTCGATGAGGAGGTCATACTCCTGAGGGACGTGGTGGACATAGCCGGGAACAGGGCCAAGGCCCTCGTGGTGAAGATAGACGACCTCAACTGGATAATGCTCCTGTGAGGGATCGGGATGAGGGGCATTGCCTTCGTTGGCTTCAAGAAGAGCGGGAAAACGACGACGATTGAGGCCGTCGCGAGGGTCCTCAAGGAGAGAGGTTACCGCGTTGCCATAGCCAAGAGCATGCACGTCGACTTCGACAGGGAGGGGAGCGATACGTGGCGCTTCTCAAAGGTCGCCGATGCCGTCCTTGTCAGGGCGAACGATACCGATGCTCTCCTCTTCAACGCCAAGGACATCAACGCGCTGTTCTCAATGGTCTCGGCGGACTTCCTCCTGCTCGAGGGATTTAAATCGGTTCAGCACGTTCCCAAGATAATATGCGCGAGGAACGAGGAGGACGTGAGGGAGCTCAACGACGGCCTTGCCGTAGCGGTGAGCGGAGTTATAGCCTCGGCGGGCGCGGATGGGGTTGAGGGCCTTCCTGTCATAGACGCTACCAAAGAGCCGGAGAAGCTCGCGGATTTGGTGGAGAAGAGAGCCTTCATGCTGCCCAACATCGACTGCGGCCTCTGCGGCTTCAAGTGCGCCGAGATGGCGAGGATGATAGTGAACGGTGAGAAGACGCTGAAGGACTGCGTTGTGCTCAGCTCGAAGCCGAAGGTCACCGTCAAGATAGACGGGCAGGTTCTCCCGATGAAGGACTGGGTGCAGGAGCTGGTGGAGAAGACGATAAAGGGCATGCTCTCGGCGATGAAGGGCTACCACGAGGGGAGAAGGATAGAGATCGTGATAAGAGAGGATTGAGTTAGACAATTTTAACTTCCACCTCCCGGATTTTGTCTCCCCCCAGCACATAAGCCCCGTAGTTTCCCCTGTCGTCCACTATCAGCCAGACGACCGGCCAGAGCATCATGCCCTCCAAGTCCCTGCCGCTCGGTCCCGGCGGGCACTTTAGGTGGGAATGGAATATGCCGACCACCCCAAGGCCCCTCTCCTCGGCCCCGTCTATGGCCCCCACCATCTCGAGCGGCTCCATCTCGAAGGCGGTGGGCGAGTTCAACCTGTTGGGGATGAAGCGAATTTCTTCGACGATGAAGTCATTCCCTTCTCGCCTCCCGAAGAGGAAGCCACATACCTCAACAGCACTCCTTTCTGTCATTTTGATAATCCCTTTTAAATCATCTTGTCGAATTACCAGCCTCATGATTAAAACTCCCCCGTTAGACTTATAAAGCTTGGAGATGTGACGAAGTTCTGCCGGTGATACGATGAAATGGGCCCTTACCCTCCACGGTGGGGAAAACCACGGCGAAACAATAATCCTTCACGCCGACAGCGCCGATGAAGCCAGGAGGATGGCGGTAAGGGAAATGAAGCGGAAGGACGCAAGGGTCTTCGAGCTGGAGAAGATCGAGTGATTCTTCTTCCCCAAATTATTCTTTTTGGCATTCTCCGCCGCGGAGCGACACTTGTGGCCATCGCAACAATATTGTACGTTGATGCATATTTTGGTCCGGGCTGTTGTGTACTTTAATGTTAAAATCTGTGCAACAATGTTTTTAAATCCTCCCGATTTTCCTATCACTCACAGTGATATACCGGGGTGATGGCATGCTCGTGAGAATTGTCTACTACATGAACAACACCCTACCCAAAGAGAGGATAGTCGTCACCAACGACATAAAGAAGGCGGAAAGGATAGCAAGGGAGGACATGGAAAAGCTCCGCGCGAGGGGCTACGAACTTGAGTGGGTCGCTTAGCCTTCCCTTTGCTTCCCTTCCCTTGACGTTTATCGACGACTCTCTGACGTCGCAACTGTAGAGTGTTTCTTCTAAAGGCTGACCTCCTCCCCGCCGTGAGGGGCGAAGCTTTCAAAAGAAAGATGTAAAGTGGGACATCCGCCCCGACCCCGCGCGAACGTTCGTTCGCTGGTCGCGCTGTCATCCACGTGACTGTTTGAACTGCTCCTGAATCTCCCTGTAGTATTCAATGGTCTCCTCGCTCACGCTCGGCCCTATTTTCTTCATGGCCTCCTCGAAGTCCTTCATCGTGACCTTGACCCTCCCCCTTATCTCATCGGCCTTCATGCCGGGCCTTATGATGCCCTCCTGGAGCGCCCTGCGCATGGCGAGCATCGCGGCCTCTCTGACCACCGCCTCTATGTCGGCTCCCGTGTAACCCTCCGTCCTCTTCGCCAGCTCTTCAAGTCTGACGTCCTCTGCGAGCGGCACGTTCCTGGTGTGCACCTTGAGTATCTCCAGTCTGGCCTTCTCGTCCGGTGCTGGCACGAGTATCAGCCTGTCGAACCTGCCGGGCCTGAGCAGGGCCGGGTCTATGATGTCCGGCCTGTTGGTCGCCGCTATGACGACCACTCCACTGTTCTCCTGGATTCCGTCCATCTCGGTGAGGAGCTGGTTGATGAGCCTGTCGGTGACGTGGTTGACATCGGTTCCCCTGCGCGGAGCAATGGCGTCAATCTCGTCTATGAATATGACCGTTGGCGCAGCCTGGCGAGCCTTCCTGAATATCTCCCTGATGTTCTTCTCGCTCTCACCGACCCACTTGCTCAGCACCTCTGGGCCCTTGATGGCGATGAAGTTCGCTTCACTCTCGTTCGCTACAGCCTTTGCCAGGAGGGTCTTACCGGTTCCGGGCGGACCGTAGAGGAGTATTCCCTTCGGCGGGGTTATGCCGAGCCCGAGGAAGGCCTCCGGATACTTGAGCGGCCACTCAACGGCCTCGCGGAGCTCCTCCTTCACGCTCTCAAGGCCGCCTATGTCGTCCCAGTGGACGTTCGGAACCTCCAGGAGCACCTCCCTGAGCGCCGACGGCTCGACCATCTTGAGAGCCTCGTAGAAGTCCTTCCTGGTGACCCTGAGCTCCTCAAGGACCTCCTTGGGTATGTGCTCGGCCTCGAAGTCGATCTTGCCCTCCTTGATGAGCCTCCTCAGAGCGGCCATCGCCGCCTCCCTCGCCAGCGCCGCCAGATCGGCACCGACGAATCCGTGGGTGACTTCAGCCAGCTCCTCGAGGAGAGCATCGATGAGCCTGGCCTTGACCTCGTCGTAGAGCTTCTCGTCTATGCCCCTGAGTATCTCCGGAATCTCCTCATCCTTCGCTCCTTTGACCTTCATCAGAGCCCTCTCGGCGCTCTCGCGGTAGGCGTCGTTCCTCTCAAGCTCCTCGAGTATCTCGATGACCCTGCCCTTTCTGAACTCGGGCTCGATGGGCATTCCCCTCGTGTGTATCTGAAGTATCTCCTTCCTGCCCTGCTTGTCCGGGACGCCGACCTCAAGCTCGCGGTCGAACCTTCCTGGCCTCCTCAGGGCCGGGTCGATGGCGTCGGGCCTGTTGGTCGCGCCTATGACTATGACCTTTCCGCGGCTCTTGAGACCGTCCATGAGCGTGAGCAGCTGTGAAACGACGCGCTTCTCGACCTCGCCGTGGGTTTCCTCCCTCTTCGGAGCTATGGCGTCGATCTCATCAATGAAGATTATCGCCGGCGCGTTCTCTTCAGCTTCTTTGAAAACCTCCCTAAGCCTCTCCTCGCTCTCGCCGTAGTACTTGCTCATTATCTCCGGACCGTTGATGGCTATGAAGTGGGCGTTCGCCTCGTTTGCCACAGCCTTCGCAAGGAGGGTCTTACCCGTTCCCGGCGGGCCGTAGAGCAGGACACCCTTGGGCGGTTCAATGCCGAGCTTCTCGAATATCTCCGGGTGCTTGAGCGGGAGCTCTATCATCTCCCTGACCTTCTGGATGACGTCCTTGAGGCCGCCGATGTCCTCGTAGGTCACCCCCAGAGCGGCAGTCTTGGAGACCTCCTTGACCGGCTTCTCGCTGACCGTGAACTCGGTGAACTCGGTGATCTGGACTATTCCCGCTGGGGTCGTAGCGGTGACCACGAAGGTTAGCTCCTGTCCGAGGATGCCGACCTTGATGTAGTCTCCCCTGACGACGGGCCTCCCGACGAGCCTGCTGTGGAACCACTCAACGAAATCGTGGCCGAAGCGTATGGGCTCTGTCGGGGCGACTATGACCTTCTTCGCCTCCTTGACGTCGGCCCTCCTGACGGTCACCTCGTCACCGAGGCCGACACCGGAGTTCTTCCTTATGGTTCCGTCCATTCTTATGATGCCGAGCCCCTCGTCCTCTGGATAAGCCGGCCACACCACCGCGGCCGTGTTCTTGGTTCCGATTATCTCGATGATGTCGCCGCTCTGAACGCCGATTTCACGCATTGACTTGCGGTCTATTCTAACTATTCCCCTCCCAACGTCCCTCTGGTAAGCAGAGGCGACCTTGAGCTTAACTTCCCTCTTTTCGGTCATCTTTCACCACCTCCAAACTTCTCATGACCGATGATCGTGAGATTCAATGTTTTTATTTTACTTGGGGGTTGTAGGGGGCGGAGCCCCCTCCGGTATTAAATTAAAGCGGGGTCGTGGGGCGAAGCCCCACATCGGGGGTTTGATGGTAGAGGAAGATAAGAGGGTGTCCCCCTTGTCTTCCCTTACAACGAAAGGGTTACTCAATCTTGACTTCGAAGCCCTCTCCCTCCTCCTTCTTGGGGGCCTTCTTGGGTATCTCTATCTCAAGGACGCCGTTGTTGTAGCGGGCCTTGGTCTTCTCCGGGATGACCTCCTCCGGCAGTCTGATGACCCTTCTGTAACCGCTGTAGTAGCGCTCGATCCTTATGGCTCCCTCGGTTTCAAGCTCCTTCTCGCGCTTCACCTGGGCCTCGAGATAGACGGTGTCCCCCGTAACGCGGAGCTTGATGTCCTCCCTGCGCACTCCCGGAAGCTCGACGGTTATGATGAACCTGTCACCGCGGTCGAAGATGTCCACGAAGGGCTCGCGCCAGGTCTCGCTGACGAACTCGTAGCGCTCGGGCTCCCGGGTGCTCCAGAGCCGCGGTCCATGGAAGACGTCCCTAAAGATGGCGTCGATCTCCTCCTGTATCTCCCTCATCAGGTCAAAGGGGTCCCAGTAGCGGTCCCTCCTCCAGACCATACTCCCACCCCCCTCAACCTTTTGGTTACCAGTAGTTACTAAAAGGGAAGAGTTTAAAAAGTTTTGTGTTCATAAATGGACATTAAAGAAGAGCCAGAGACATAGCGGGGATGTGGAAAAACTACAACATTATACGGACTGTGATTGGAAGAAGTACAAAGAGGGAGGGGGGAAGCTTGGGGCACCACCCCCTTCGTTCTTTCTTGAGGGAGACCTCAAGCTTCCGGGCAGCGGGCGTTCCTACCAGGGCCCGCAACGCTGCTACGTACAAACTTAAATGTTGGTCGCCCACTTCTCCTGCACTGTAATGTAAGTGCAGGATATATATTAATCTTTCGCGTTCTTTGTTGTACATTCAACAACGATTAAAAAGTTCGGTTAAAAAATTTCCAGTACCCCGACAATGTTGTGGTGGATTCGATAGCCGTTGATTCGTATCCAATCCCATTAAGAATCCTTGCAAACTCCTCGGCAAAGCCGTAAACTGTGAAAACCCTCTCCGGGTTTACCCGTTCCACGATCCTCATCAGCTCCCAGAAGTCGGCGTGGTTGCTGAGCTTGAGGGTTCCAAAACCGGAAACCGTCAGCTCCCAGGGCGAGAGGGAGTTCTCAACCTTGGGCGAGCGGTAGGAACGGAGGAGGACTTCACCATCTGCCGAGATGTTGCCGAAGGAAAGGCCGAACTTCGAATAAACGCGCGCCACTTTAACCATCTCCCGCGAGGCCCTGACGGTGTAGCCGTGAAGGTCGAGTATCTTCATGACTTCCTGAGCTTTCCCCATCTGGTTGACGTAAAGAACCGGTTTTTTGCCCCTCTCCAGCGCCTCCTCGACGAAGGCGATTAGCTTTTTCTCGGCTTCCCGCGGCGTTGGAAACGTGAAGTGCGGAACGCCAAAGGTGGCCTCGATTATCAGAAAGTCCGCCCTCGGGAAGCGGCTCTTCTCGGCCGTTCTGAGCTTGAACCACTTGGTGTCGCCGGTGTAGAACAGCGTCCCGTTCTCGAGCCACAGCTTTATTCCGGCCGAGCCGAGCATATGGCCGGCTGGATAGAGCTTCGCCTTGAAATCGCCGAGGTAGAAGGTCTTTCCGAACTCGATTTCCCTGTAGAAGCCGCCCTTTCGGAGGTGGCTAAGGAACTTGGTCGCCCTGGTGGAGTAGATAACCTCTCCG
This sequence comes from Thermococcus sp. JdF3, assembly GCF_012027495.1. NCBI lineage: Archaea > Methanobacteriati > Methanobacteriota > Thermococci > Thermococcales > Thermococcaceae > Thermococcus > Thermococcus sp. JdF3. The sequence continues at coordinate 311,970 of NZ_SNUK01000003.1, forward strand.
CTGACGAAGTGGTCCGTGTGGGCGTGGCTCTGGAAGGCAAAGCGGGCCGAGCTGTCGAGGCCTACGTTGTCTATTATCATTATTTTTGAATAAGCTCCCGAAACCCTTATTTATCTTCGTTTCGACATTCCTCTGGGTGTTGAGATGTCCACTTACATCATCGAGACTGAGAAGCTCACCAAATTCTTCGGCAGGATGAACGTTGTGTATCATCTCAACCTGAAGGTTCCTAAAGGTGCAGTCTACGGCTTTCTCGGCCCCAACGGCGCCGGAAAGACCACCACAATAAAGATGCTTACCGGGGCGCTGAAGCCGACCTACGGCGAGATAAGGATTTTTGGCCTGGACATGCCGAGTGAGAGGGTTGAGATAATGCGAAAGGTCGGCTATATGCCCGAGAAGCCCCTTGCCTATGAGGACATAACGATTTTCGAGTTCCTGACCTATATGGGCCGTCTCTTAGGTCTTCCCAAGGAGGAGGCCGTGAAGCAGGCGAGGGAGCTGATGGCCTACACCGGAGTTGGAAAGCTGGCCTTCAACAGGATACGGGAGCTCTCAAGCGGTCAGAGGCAGAGGGTTACTTTTGCCATGGCCCTCCTTGGGAACCCTGAGCTTCTAATCCTCGACGAGCCGACGAGCAACCTCGACCCCCTCGGGAGAATGGAATTCATCGGCAGGGTTTTGGAACTGGCCAAGGCTGGAAAGACCATCTTCATAAGCTCACACATAGTCAGCGAGATAGAGAGGATGTGCAACCACGTCGGCCTGATTAAGGACGGCCAGCTCATCGAACAGGGGCGCGTTAGAGACCTGGTGAACGTCGAGGGGACAGATTACGACGTTGTTGTCTCGGACAACGGGAAGCTCCTGGAATTCCTGAAGGACAGGGTTTACGTGAGGGAGGCATGGGAAGAGGAGGGAATCCTCCGAGTGAAGCTCGACGAGAGGTTCGCGGAGCGGTTCTTCGTTGAGCTACCCGCCTTTCTGGCCAAAGAGGGACTCGCCCTCAAGCTCTTCAAGTCCCACACGAGTCCGCTGGAGAGGATCCTGATGAAGCGCTTCAACGTGGGGTGGAAGGAATGAGCGATAACGGCATGAAGCCCTTCCAGAGCGCCCTCTGGGTGGTCTTTGAGAGCGAGTTCAGGAGATTGATCCGCTCAAGGAAGCTCAAGGTCCTATTCCTCGTTACGTTCTTTCCTGCGTTCATATACCTTCTCAGCCCAAACGCATCGGGAACCGGCATTGATGCTATGCTCAAGGCGTTTCAGGCTCTCATGCTTGATCTGGTCCCCAACTACTGGCTGGGTATAATCGGCCAGCTCATCGCGATAATCCTCATGAGCGACCTCCTCGCGGGTGAGATAGACCGGGGAACAATAAGGGTACTGCTTGCGAGGCCGGTGAGGCTCAGCGAGGTTGTAGCCGCGAAGTTTTTCGCTGGACTCGGCGCCCTTGCGATTCTCTTTGGAGTTCCCTACACCGTTATCTGGCTCTACAACCCCCTCGTTTACGATACCGGTGCGAACGGACTCTGGAAAGGCCTGCCCGACTTTCTCCTTGCCCTGGGAGCGACGCTCCTTGTTCTGGCCGCCCTCGGCGCCCTGGCGATGCTGGTTTCGGTCATCATAACGCGCCCGCTCTACGCCTCGCTGGCGACCTTTGGGATAGTCTTTCTCCTTCAGTTCCTCCTGCCCCAGATTCCCTACGTCAAAACCCCGGAGCGCTACACCCTCGGCTATCAGGCGGTGGTTCTGCTGAAGGCCGGGTTCGATAAGGTTGACCTGGGCGCCTTCATCGGGAATCCCTCCCATACGGCCGTCTTTTTTGGTGCAGTTGGGGCCATCTTCCTGGCCGTTGCCTGGGCGGTGCTCGTAGGCCGCGACTTCCCCGATTGATGGATAATTTATCCGATGTCAAGCACAACCTTTAGTTATGTAAAAGCTTTTTATAGGCCGGCGCCCAAATAGGGGCAGGTGGTAGGCATGACTTTCGATAAGGAGAAGCTCGCGAAGATTAGGGAGGAGGAAAAGCGCTGGGACGAAACAACGGTTAAAAAGTTCATTGAGAAGAGGCCCGAGAGAAAGGAGAAGTTCATGACCGACGACGGTTTTGAAATAAAGCGCACCTACACTCCCGCTGACCTCGGCGAGGACTGGGATTACCTCGAAAAGCTCGGCTTCCCCGGTGAGTACCCGTTCACCCGCGGAGTTTATGCAACCATGTACCGCGGAAGGTTCTGGACGATGAGGCAGTACGCCGGCTTCGGAACCGCTGAGGAGAGCAACAGGCGCTACAAGTACCTCCTCGAACAGGGCCAGACCGGCCTCAGCGTCGCCTTCGACCTGCCGACCCAGATAGGCTACGACTCCGACCACCCGATGAGCGAGGGTGAAGTTGGAAAGGTCGGTGTCGCCATTGACTCCCTCTGGGACATGCGCGTCCTCTTCGACGGAATCCCGCTCGACAAGGTCTCAACCTCGATGACCATCAACTCGACCGCCGCTAACCTCCTCGCCATGTATATCCTTGTGGCTGAAGAGCAGGGCGTTGCTCCGAGCCAGCTCCGCGGAACGGTTCAGAACGACATCCTCAAGGAGTACATCGCGCGCGGTACCTACATCTTCCCGCCGCAGCCGAGCATGCGCCTTACGACCGACATCATAATGTACTGCGCCGAGAACGTCCCCAAGTGGAACCCAATCTCGATAAGCGGCTATCACATCCGCGAGGCCGGAGCCAACGCCGTCCAGGAGGTTGCGTTCACCCTCGCCGACGGTATCGAGTACGTCAAAGCCGTCATAGACAGGGGCATGGACGTCGACAAGTTCGCCGGGAGGCTGAGCTTCTTCTTCAACGCCCACAACAACTTCCTTGAAGAGATCGCCAAGTTCAGGGCCGCCAGAAGGCTCTGGGCGTATATAATGAAGGAGTGGTTCAACGCCAAGAACCCGCGCTCGATGCTCCTGCGCTTCCACACCCAGACGGCCGGCTCAACGCTCACCGCCCAGCAGCCGGAGAACAACATAGTCAGGGTCGCGATTCAGGCCCTTGCGGCGGTTCTCGGAGGAACTCAGTCCCTGCACACCAACTCCTACGACGAGGCCCTTTCCCTTCCGACCGAGAAGAGCGTTAGGATAGCCCTCAGGACCCAGCAGATAATCGCCTACGAGAGCGGCGTCGTTGATACGATAGACCCACTCGGAGGCAGCTACTACATCGAGTGGCTCACCGACCACATCTACGAGGAAGCTTTGAAGTACATTGAGAAGATCCAGAAGATGGGCGGTATGATGAGGGCCATCGAGCGCGGCTACATCCAGAAGGAGATAGCGGAGAGCGCTTACAAGTACCAGAGGGAGGTCGAGGAGAAGAAGCGCATCATCGTCGGTGTGAACGAGTTCATCGTCGACGAGCCGCTCGACGTCGAGATACTCAAGGTCGACCCAAGCATCAGGGAGAAGCAGATCGAGAGGCTCAAGAAGCTCCGCTCCGAGAGGGACAGCAAGAAGGTCGAGGAGGCCCTCGATAAGCTCAGGAAGGCGGCGGAAACCGACGACGAGAACCTCATGCCCTACATCATCGAGGCCCACAGGCACCTCGCGACCCTTGGGGAGGTCACCGACGTCCTGCGCGAGGTCTGGGGCGAGTACAGGGCGCCGCTGATATTCTGACGCATCGTTTCATTTTCTTCTTCCATTCCAAAACGTTTTTAATTCCATGCGATAGTTAAATCGGTGGTGGTATGAGAACCTCCCGTTTCCTTGTCCTTCTGCTCCTCATCGGTGCCATTCTCTCCCAGCAGGTTATTGCCGAACCTGCACCCGGGTATCGGTTTCCAGACCATCCGGTTATGATGCACCTCAGCGTCGCCAGCAACGGAAGCTTCGCCCTCATTGGGATTACTGTGTCCGAGTATGGAAAGCTGCCCGACCATATGTGCCCAATAGACTCTCCCGATACTTACATCGGCTGCCGCGAGCTCTCCGGAAGGGAATATATCCTCATTCGAAGTCGGTGACGGCGTGAAGTACGTTAATGTCACGGACTCGTTGGCGAGGTTCAACTTCACCGTCCTTTCAGTTGCTCCCCTCGGGAGGGAGTGGTTCCTCATCGGTGTCCGCCACCTTTCCCCCTGCGAGTTCGACGTCTGCACCAACGTAAGCTACACCGTCATGGAGTACCTCCCGGAGGAGGAACGGATTGGGAGGCCCGTTCGCCTTTCTCAAATTGACTCGGACGTTCTCTTCAACCTGCCCGGTGTTATGGCTGTGAGCGGGACACTCTCCAACGGCTCGCTGGTCTTCTCCTTCCCCTACGCCAACGAAACATATCCCGTTCCGGTTGAGGCCTTTGAGAAGTACCTCCGCCTCCTGAACTTCAGCGACTCCAGCGGCCTGAATGCGGAGAGCCTGCTGAAGCTCTTCCGGGCGGTACCCTTCCGCGGAGGAATCATCCTTTACCTTCCAAGCTACGGGCTTGAGGCCTACACTCCAGAGCCATACTCCGTCAGGGAATACCTCCTCATTGGGAATAGGTCCAGCGTTTACTTCCCCCACATGTGGGTTGGGCACTCCGGTTTCGTCTACTCCCCCAATAACGCCAGCGCGACTCCCCTGACAGAACGACTCTTCCCGCCTTTGCTGTACTACCACAACGGAAAGCTCAGCCCCCTTCTGAACCTCTCGGTTGAGACCTATGTCCGGGCCTCCGACGGTTCCGGTGAGGCGTTTACCTGTGCTCAGCCAGTTCTGAAGCTTCCAAACGGAACCCTTGCCCGGGTTGGGGGAAACTCTTCCGTTCCCGAGCTGGAACTTCCCCCCGATGAAGGCAGGGTCTATATCTCCATCGTCCGCACCGTACCCCATTACTCCCCAGAAAACTTCACTTTCGTGGATCTTTGCGTTAACAGAGAGGAAATCCTCCATGCCAGGCTTGGTGAGTCACCGGTGTCCTTCCTCCAGACACCTTTTCCAGGGCTGTTCCTCAACGTCAATGGCTCGTGGGTGTACGGGAGGCTGAGTAGTGGAGGATTCAGAGACTTTTGCATCGATTACTGGGGACCAGCTTTCAACGAAACCTTCGTCTACGACCCCGTTGGGAGGATTCTCCATCCCATTGAAGTGAGCACGTTGGGACGTGATTCCTCCCATGAGTTCCATGCGTGGAAGGCCAACCGGGGCGCCGTTAGTTTCATAACGCCCTCCCTCGATATCTCCTGGATCCCTCTGGAAAACCTCTCTCGGTGTGTCCCCTCTTCAAAAGCTGCGTCAATGCTCCGCGGGATTAAAGTGGGGGAGGGGATACTCTTTTATTACCCATTCTACGTTACGGGAATCGCGCTCGAGGGGCGCGGCTGGGCAACCGTCTGGGGCGACTACTCCTCAAACGCCCCCACCACACTCGACGGTACCTGCCTGGCATTCTACTACTCAGACGGCAGAATAACTTCCGCTCTGAAGGCCGAGACCGCCGTTGTAACGGTGCCAGTCGGGAACTGGAGCGTTAAACTCGGCATTCCGTATATTGATACGGGCAACGCCCTCAACGTCTCCCCGGAGCTCCCGGAGGAAAGCACGCCCACTCAGACCCTGCCAGGGGAAGAGGGTTCGAGCGTTTGCGGTCCGGCCGCGATAATCGGGTTCTCGGTAATCCCCCTCCTCCTGAGGAGAAAACGCCGGGGATAGCTCCGGGTGGAAAACCTTAAAACCCCACGAAAAAGCTTAAAAAAGGATAGCCAAAGCATCAACAGGCATCATGATAATCCCGGGAGGTGTAGTTATGGCGAGAAACAAGCCGCTTGCGAAGAAGCTCAGACTTGCCAAGGCCGCCAAGCAGAACAGGCGCATTCCGGTCTGGGTCATCGTCAAGACCAACAGGAATGTCATGACCCACCCCAAGAGGAGAATGTGGAGGAGAACCAAGCTCAAGGAGTGAGGTGAGTTAAGATGATCAAGCCCGGAGAGGAAGTCATATTCGTCGTTCCCATACAGAAAATAAAGAAGCGCGTTCCACGCTGGAAGAGGGCCCCGAGGGCCGCCAAGTTCGTCCGCGAGTGGATAGCCAGGCACGCCAAGGCCGACGAGGTCATCATCGGCACCGACGTCAACGAGAAGCTCTGGGAGCGCGGCGCAGAAAAGCCGCCCAGCAAGCTCCGTGTTAAGGTTATCGTCGAAGAGGAAGACGGCAAGAGAATTGCCAAGGTCGCCCTCGCCTGATTCCTTTTAATTTAACGAGGTGACGAGATGCACATAGAAAGGCTCGATTTTGAGAACTCTCCGTATCTGGGCGTTTACGGTACCGCCACCGACAGGGTAGCCCTTATCAGGGAGGGCCTCGGCGAGAAGAAGCTCGAGGTTCTCAGGGAGGTTCTCAAGGTTCCGCTCATTGAAACGAGCATAATGAAGTCGCGCATAGTGGGTATATTCGCGGCCGGCAACTCCAGCACCATAGTCGTCCCCTGGTACGTCTGGGACGCCGAGCTGGAGAGGATAAACGGCCAGCTCAGAGAGCACGGGATTGACACCGAGATAGTCCCGTTCCAGAGCACCCTCACCGCCTTCGGCAACCTCATCCTCGCCAACGACAGGGCGGCGCTGGTGAGCGCGAAGTTCAGCCGCGAGGAGGCCAAGAGGCTCGAGGACGTACTCGGCGTCGAGGTCGAGAGGGGGATGATAGGTGACTTCCACGCCGTCGGGAGCGTCGGGGTCGTCACCAACAGGGGCGGACTCGTTCATCCGGAGGCGACCGACGAGGAGCTCGAGTGGCTCCGCGACCTCTTCAAGGTTGACATCTACGTCGGAACCGCCAACATGGGCGTTCCCTTCGTTGGCTCATGCATGCTGGCGAACTCTCACGGTGTCGTCGTTGGGCACCTGACCACCGGACCCGAGATAGTGAAGATTGAAGAAGCCTTGGGCTTCCTTGATTGATGATGGAGGTGTGAGCTATGGAGGTTAAGGTCTTCCGCGTTAAGGGCGTTTTCGAGAGGAACGGAAAGAGGGAGAGGTTCACCAGGGAATACCGCGGCCTCAAAGCCGAGGACGTCGTTGAGATACTCTACTCCGAGGTCGGCAGCAAGCACCGCGTTCCGAGGAACAAGATATGGATCGAGAGCGTCGAGGAGATAAAGCCCGAAGAGGCCGAGAACCCGATAGTCAGAAAGCTCAGCGGGCTCTGATTTCCTTTTCTATTCCATCCCAAGCTTCACTGAGAAAGCCATTTCTTCCCTTGCCTTTCCAACGCTGAGCCTGAGCGTGAATTTTCCGTGTCCGCTGAGGCCGATAAAGCCACTCATGGCCTTCTGGAGTCCCCGCGGTGAGAGAACTTTCTCGTGGGAGATTATGAGCGTCGGTTCCCTGATGAACTCGTAGGTGAACCTTCCCTGCTCGCTTCCGAAGAAGACGATATCCTCGACCATCTTGCCGAGCAGAAGAAGGTCAGCGTAGCCGGCCTTCTGGAGGTTTAATGCAATCGCTCCTTCAAAGCCGTTTTCCAGAGGTTTTAGGGAGACCTGGGCGTAGTCTTCCAGGTTTCCCGCCTCCAGAACATCGCCCGGGAACGTGACCCGGTAACTCGGCGTAATGTAGAGAAACAGAACACCGTTTTTGAGCCGGTATCCAGGAAGCTCGATCCTTCCGGAGCCGGGGACGTCGAGTTCGACCCTGTACTGGGCCGGAACCAATGGGAGCTCGCTGGAGAGGACGCCCTCCTCCGGCACGAACTTTCTTGATGTATTGAAGAGCCAGCCCGAGGTGTAGTACTTGGAGCCCCTTGCCCCTATCCTGGGACCCAAAAGGACGGAGCTTACCGCGTTGAACCTTCCGTATTCGACCTCAACGCTCTCTGGGAACAGGACCGCGTTCTCCAGAACCTCAATCCTCCCGGAAACTTCCTCGACAAGTTTTCTGACTCTGCTGGAGAAAAATCGACCGCCGGAAATCGTGAGGATTCTCATTCAACGTCCCCCAAAGGAGTGGGAGAGAAAATTTAAATCCCTTTCTCCCTCCAGCCAAGAACCCTCGACTGGTAGTGCCTCCTCGGGAAGATTTCGAGGGGGTCGAGTCCATTCTCCCTTATGAGGTGCCTCAGCTCGACCTCGTAGTCGGCCTTCTCCAGCTCCTCGCTCTCCCTGATTTCAACGACGAAGAGCCTCTCGGTCAGCTCGCGTACCGTCCTGTAGCCGAGGCCGAGGAGCGGGCGTACGTAGGCAACGCCAAAGCGGTCCTCCAGCGAGCGGGCCTTCGGCAGGTCGAGGAGCGGAACCCTGTCGTCCCTCCTCGTTCCGTCGCTGACCCTCTCAACCTCCGGGAGAGAAGCGAGGGCCTCCAAAGCCTTCTCGTGGATGAACTGTATCGCGTTGTTGGGATGCCCATCTTCAATGGCAATCTCAGCCGCATTTTCCAGAATTTCCCTGGGCAGGTAGAGGGTTTGGTGCTCGAAGCCCAGCCTTTCCGCGGTTTCCCTGGCGAAACGCCAGTTGTCGAGTAGGCCGAAGCTCACCGTTACGAGCTTCACCTCGTAGCCGAGCCTGGTTAGAATCCACGCGGCTAAACTTGAGTCTTTTCCACCTGAATAGAGATGATGGACGAGCACGACGATCACCAGGGGAATGAGGTGGGGAGCCCTTATTAAGCTGACCCGAAAGGGTTTTAGGGGAGTTGGGTAATACCTGATTGGTGGATGTAATGCCCGTTGTCACGAAGAAATACCAGGTCACGATACCCAAGGAGGTCAGGGAGGCCCTTGGGATCAACGCCGGGGACGAGGTCGTTTTCGTGAGAACCACGGAGGGGTATGTGATAAAACCCCTCGACGAGTTCCTGAAGGAGATGGCCGAGCTGGCAAAGGACGTGGAGAAGACCGTTGATGACCTCAGACGGGGACTCGGGAAGGGAGTGGAAGGCTCCCTGAAGGAACTGGGTGACTGAGATGAAGGTCGTCCTGGATACCAACGCCTTTAACAACTGGAGGTTTCTCAAGTGGCTCAAATCCTCAAGCCTAGAGCCCTTCATAAGCACAGTAACCTACACCGAGTACCTCTACCACATCGCCAAGAAGAAAGGCGACTTTGGAATCGCGCTTGAGAACTTTGAAACCCTTCTATGGGCGATTGGAATTAAGGTCATGGCCTTTGACGTCGAATCGGCCCGGCTGGCTGTTGAAAAGGCCCTCGGTCGCTGGGACTTCTCCGAGAACGCAAGGGACTACATGATAGGGGCTTTGGCCCTGAAGCTCAACGCACCGCTCATAACCTACAACAAGAAGCACTTCGAGTGGTTCCCCGAGGTCTTGACTCCCGAGGAAGCGATGCAGCATTTTGGGGATTAGCTTTAAAAGGCCAACCTTTATAAGGCCTTCAGCAAACCGCGAGAGGCTTAGAGGTGAGAGAGATGGAGAAACGCTTACCGGGTAAGGTGAGACGCGCCGTGCGGGCGAGATACTACGATATCCCTCCACGGGCGTGGATAGGCAAGCGAGGGCTTGATGAGGGTGTCATCGAAGAGATAAGGACTCAGCTGGAGAAGGACGGCATCCTCAAGGTTGAGATAAGGAAGGGCGCCCTTATCAACACTGGACTCGACAGGCAGACCCTGGCCAGAAAAGTCGCGGAAATGACCGACAGCGAACTCATCGACGTGCGCGGCAAAAGGTTTATATTGTTCAAACCGAGGGAAGGTTGGGAAAAGTATTTAAGGAAGCTCCAGAGAAAGGAGCTTTCGAAGGAAAAGCGGGAGGAGAAGCCCGTTAAGAAAGTCAGGCTCGATATCGCTCAATTCAGGAGGAAATTCAAGAAGGGGAGGGATTGAAGGATGGCGACCGTTTACGACGTTCCCGGTGATTTGCTCGTTGAGAGGGTTGCGCAGAAGCTCAAGGAGATAGAGGCTATAAAGCCGCCCGAGTGGGCCCCGTTCGTCAAGACCGGGAGGCACAAGGAGAGAATCCCGGAGCAGGACGACTGGTGGTACTACCGCGTTGCCAGCGTCTTCAGGAAGGTCTACGTCGACGGCCCGGTCGGCATCGAGAGGCTCAGGACCTGGTACGGCGGCAGGAAAAACCGCGGCCACGCCCCGGAGCACTTCTACAAGGCCGGGGGAAGCATCATAAGGAAGGCCCTCCAGCAGCTCGAGGCTGCCGGCTTCGTCCAGAAGGTTCCGGGAGAGGGCAGGGTCGTTACCCCGCAGGGACAGAGCTTCCTTGACAAGATTGCCACCGAGCTCAAGAAGGAGCTCGAGGAGCAGATACCCGAGCTCAAGAAGTACTGAGCTCGGCCTTTTTTCAAACCTCTGCCCCCTTCTGCCGGCTGTCTATGCCAGGAAATGTTTTTAGGGCAACCTCGAATTTTTCTATGGGTTTCGATTGATACCCCGAACGCTACCTAAGGTGAGGATATGCCGCTGAGAAAAACCCTCACGGTCCTTGCTGTGCTGTATCTGCTCATCCTCCCTCTTGCGAGTGCCGGAGAGTTCCGTCTGAGCTCCATAACGGTCATCTCCAACGGCGAGGACGCTTTCCTGCTGGCCACCTGGTGGCTCTATGACTATCAGTGCCAGTGCCCGGGAACCGAGCCGTGCTGTTCCCCCGCACCGGTCTCCGCCTGGGTTGACATCTACCACTTCAACGGCACCTCCCTGAGCTACGTTGGAAGATCGGGATACGCCGGGGACTTGCCGGTCGCCTTTGTACCTCCGGGTTTCCCAGATCTGCCCTCCAACGCCTGGCTCGTCTTCAACGGCACCCATCTGTTCTGGTTCATGCCTGAAGAGAAATGCGTTCGCACGCTGGGTGAACTCCGCCAGGGTTTCGGAAGCGTGAGGCTCAGCCCGCCGGACGTTTACGTTGCCCACCGCAACGGGACGTTTGAGGTTTACCGCGTTACCGAAGACGCTTTCTTCAGGGTAAACGAGCCCGCCGGGGAGCACGTCTCTTACGTTCCACCCGGGTTCAACGTCAGCATCTCCGGTCAGAGCCTCGTGGTTGAGGGCGGTGGGGGGCGGTACGAGATACCCCTCGCGGAGCTGGAGGAATACTACTCCAGGCAGGACCTCGAGCATCTCGCGGCGGTTCCGGTCGCCGGTGGAGTGCTCATCTACTACGTTCCCGGTCATCACCCGGACAACAGTTCGATTCCCATTGAGAATCCCTCCGAAGTTCCACTGCTCTTTTATCGCGGCGGAACTCTCGCGGTGTACACCCTCGTAGAACCCGCTTATACGGGGTCGTCAGCTTCTTGGCCCGGGTGGGTCAGTTTCAATTATTCCCAATGTTCCGGCGGCCCTGAACCATCCGAAGATTTCACAACGGCGGTGTGGCTCGTCGTGGCGGTCCTTGGGGCGGTGGTTCTCATCCTGACCCTGGGGAGAAGGTGAAGCCCTGAAACGCAAAGCCTTTTAACCCCCTCCCCAATCTTAACCCGGAGGTGAGGGCCATGGCTGAGGACATAGAGGAGATCAGGAAGCGCAAGCTCATGGAACTTCAGAGGAAGTACCTCGAACAGCAGAAGGCCCAGGAGGAGGCTTTGAGGCAGGAGATGGAGCTTGAGGCCCAGCTCGATGCCATAATGCGGAGAATTCTTACCCCCGAGGCCAGGGAGAGGCTTGGCAGGGTTAAACTCGTCAAGCCAGAGCTCGCGAGACAGGTTGAGCTCGTTCTGGTCCAGCTCTACCAGGCGGGCCAGATAAGGGAGCCCATCGACGACGCCAAGCTCAAGAGGATTCTGGCCCAGATAGACGAGAGAACGCGCAGGGACTACACGATTAAGTGGTGAGCCCGGAAGGTGACCCAATGGACGCCAGGCAGATAGTGGAGATCCTTGACGAAAAGGGAGAGGTTAGTCTGGACACCTGGAAGGCCGTCTCGGTGAAGAAGAACAAGGACGGGACGGTCGATCTTCTCTACCGCAACCTCCACGTTGGAACCGACGACGACCCCGTTTTCCTCTGGATTTACGCGAATATCGTTGAGGAGGACTGGGACGTTCGGATTCTGGAGAGGATAACCTTCAAGCGCGAGGACCTCGCCTGGTTACTCCGCTACGTGGTTAAAAAAGGCGAAGGTTTATAAGGGCTATATAAAATAGCCGGCCGGTTGGGGGTGTTGGAGTGAGCAATCGTAGGGTTTGCCCGGTCTGCGGCTCGACGGAGTTCATATACGACCCGGGTAGGGGTGAGATAATCTGTAAGGTTTGCGGTTACGTTATTGAGGAGAACGTCGTTGATACGGGACCGGAGTGGCGCGCTTTTGACGCCAGTCAGAGGGAGAAGCGTGCCCGCGTTGGAGCCCCGGAGAGTATTCTCCTTCATGACAAGGGACTCTCAACCGACATCGGCATCGACAGGAACCTCTCCGGACTGATGCGTGAGAAGATGTACAGGCTCAGGAAGTGGCAGAGCCGCCTCCGCGTCAGCGACGCCGCCGAGCGTAACCTCGCGTTCGCACTGAGCGAGCTGGATAGAATCGCCTCCCAGCTGAAGCTCCCGAGGCACGTGGAGGAGGAGGCCGCGAGGCTCTACCGTGAGGCAGTGAGGAAGGGGCTTATAAGGGGCCGTTCAATTGAAAGCGTAATAGCGGCATGCGTTTACGCATCCTGCAGGCTTCTGAAGGTCCCGAGAACCCTCGACGAGATAGCCGACATCTCCCGCGTTGACAAGAAGGAGATAGGAAGGAGCTTCCGCTTCATAGCCCGGAACCTCAACCTCACGCCAAAGAAGCTCTTCGTCAAGCCAACCGACTACGTAAACAAGTTCGCGGACGAGCTGGGCCTGAGTGAGAGGGTGAGGAGAAGGGCCATCGCGATACTCGAGGAGGCCTACGACCGCGGACTCACAAGCGGAAAGAGCCCGGCCGGCCTGGTTGCGGCTGCACTCTACATCGCCGGCCTACTGGAGGACGAGAAGAGAACCCAGCGCGAGGTGGCCGAGGTAGCGCGCGTCACCGAGGTCACCGTGAGGAACCGCTACAAGGAGCTCGTGGACAAGCTCAACCTGAAGATACCGGTTTGAGGAAAAGAAAAGGTCAGCGCTTCCCAAACCAGCTCTCCAGCGTTGCCTGCTTTCCCGCCTTTACCGCCTTTTTCAGCCTCTCAAGACCGTTCTTCACCCTCTCCTCGCTGAAGTCGTGCTCGTCGCAGAGGAACTTGAGGATTCCTTCCTCATCCGGCTCGCGCCACTTGAGCTCGTATTCATCGGTAACCGGCGGGTTGAGGAAGAACTCCTTTATGGCGTACAAATCAACGTCGCTGTCCTTGTTGTACTTCTTCAGTGGGTCCTTGCTGCGCTTGACGATGGTTAGGGCTTTTTTCGGCCCGATGCCTTTAATCCCGCCCGGATTGTAGTCGGTGCCCACCAAGATGGCCATCTCAATGAGCTTCTCCCTGTCTATGCCGAGCTCCTTGAGAACCTCCTCCAGAACTATCAGCTCCGGCCTGACCTCGACGTAGACGTTCTTCCCCGGGAGCTTTCTCCGCCCGGTTATCGTGACGTTTCTGACAAGCCTGGGCGCACCGAAGAGGAGCGAGTCGTAGTCCTGGCTGGCGGAGGCGTAGACCTTCTTTCTCGCCGCCATGTAGGCGGCCTGGGCCTCACCCTCGCTCGGCGCCTGGACTACCGGGATTCCCATCAGCTCAAGGAGCCTCTTGGCGTCGTTTATGAGCCCCTCGTTTACGCGGGTTGCGCGCATCGCGTACTTCTTCGCCTCTTCGAGGTCGCCCCTTTCGAGGGCCTCGTACCACTTCTCCTCGGCCTCTTCCCTTGCCTCGCGGCGCTTCTCTATCTCCCTCTTCTTGAACTCCGGCGGCTTGCCGTCGAACACGTACGCCGGCTTTATCCCAGCTTCCATGAGGTTGATGTTCCTGTAGAAGAGCCCGCTGAGGTGGGAGGTTATCCTTCCCCGGGAGTCCATGAGCGGCGTTCCGTCGCGCTGACGAATGGTCGAGAGGAACTGGTATATCGCGTTGAAGGCATCTATCGCGACCTTCCTTCCGTAGAGGTTCTCCAGCTCTATCTCCTTCCTAGGAACGAGCTCGCCTATCTGTACGCCCATACAATCACCCCTTGATGGGAAGAACGTCACGGCCCTATTTAGGGTTTGTCTATTCTTCGACCTCCCCAAGGGTCTTAGTCAGCTCGTCGGCGTCCTCCTCGGTGATGCCGTGTTCGATGAGGAAGCGTTTGTAGCTGTCCTCCCGCTGCCTTTCCCGCGTGTACACCCAGCCCATAGCGGCTATGAGGGCCGCCATCCCGAGGAGCACCCCCCAGCCGAGTTCCGTGAGGTCGAGAGTTATGAGGAGCTCCTTTACCAGCGCCAGCACGCCTATCTCAACTACGTTCTTCATCGGAACGTGGTGGTAGATGATGTACATGACGATTATCTCGAAGATTTCGAGGAAGATGAGGACGAGGACTATGCCCTGAAGAGCCTGCTCTGGCGCGAAATTGACCAGTGAGTTTATCGCCAGGTCCAGTATCATCCTGACGACATAGAGCATGGTGAGCGTGCCGAGGGCTATGACAACGAAGTCGAAGAGAATGCTCAGCAGTCGTAGGGCCCTTCGCTCGGCCCTGCTTCCGAAAGTCCTCACGCTATCACCTGAATTGTTGGTTTGGACGTCGGGATTAATAAGGATTTTGGAGTTTTGGCCGGGTTTTAAATCAACGGTGTCCAACCTCTGGTTCTTTTAACGTCCGTCGATTCCCTCATCGTCAAAAAGAGAGGAGAAAAGTTATAACCGCTTTTACGGACGGGAAAATGTGACTCTCATCGGAGTGAGGTGATTGAGATGGACAGGAACCTTGAGGCACTTTTCAGACCGAAGAGCATCGCCGTTATCGGCGCTTCGGAGAAGCCGGGCAAGATCGGCTACGCTGTTATGAAGAACCTCGTTGAGTACGGCTACGAGGGCAAGATATACCCGGTCAACGTTAAGGGTGTTGAGATAGAGATAAACGGGAAGAAGTTCAAGTCCTACAAGAGCATCCTCGACGTTCCGGACGAGGTCGATATGGCCGTCATCGTCGTCCCGGCCAAGTTCGTCCCGCAGGTCGTCGAGGAGTGCGGCCAGAAGGGTGTTAAGGTTCTCCCGATCATCAGCTCGGGCTTCGGCGAGCTCGGAGAGGAGGGCAAGAAGGTCGAGAGGCAGATAGTCGAGACCGCCCACAGGTACGGCATGAGGATCCTCGGCCCGAACATCTTCGGCGTCGTCTATACCCCCGCCAAGATGAACGCCACCTTCGGGCCCACCGACGTCATGCCGGGCAACCTGGCCCTCATCAGCCAGAGCGGTGCGCTGGGAATAGCCCTCATGGGCTGGACCATCCTCGAGAAGGTCGGCCTCTCAGCCGTCGTCAGTGTCGGAAACAAGAGCGACATAGATGACGCCGACCTTCTCGAGTTCTTCAAGACCGACGACAACACCAAGGCCATCCTCATCTACATGGAGGGCGTCAAGGACGGGAGGCGCTTCATGGAGGTTGCCAGGGAGGTCAGCAAGGAGAAGCCGATAATCATCATCAAGGCCGGAAGGAGCGAGCGCGGTGCCAAAGCAGCCGCTTCCCACACCGGTTCGCTCGCCGGCGCTGACAGCATCTACACCGCAGCGTTCAAGCAGAGCGGCGTCCTGAGGGCCCTCACCATCGGCGAGGCTTTCGACTGGGCCAGGACTCTGAGCAACCTCCCGGAGCCGGAGGGGGAGAACGTCGTCATCCTCACCAACGGCGGTGGAATAGGAGTTATGGCCACCGATGCCGCCGAGGAGGAGGGACTGCACCTCTACGACGACCTCGAGGAGCTCAAGGTCTTCGCCAACCACATGCCGCCCTTCGGAAGCTACAAGAACCCGGTTGACCTCACCGGCATGGCCGGCGCGGAGAGCTACGAGGGCGCCGTCAGGGACGCCCTTGCGAACCCGAACATGCACGCCGTGGCCGTGCTCTACTGCCAGACCGCCGTGCTCGACCCGCGCGACCTGGCCAGGATCGTCATCCGCGAGTACAACGAGAGCGGCAGGAAGAAGCCCCTCGTCGTTGCAATCGTCGGCGGCATAGAGGCCAAGGAAGCCATCGACATGCTCAACGAGGAGGGCATCCCGGCCTATCCGGAGCCGGAGAGGGCCATCAAGTCCCTCGCGGCCCTCTACAAGTGGAGCAACTGGAAGGCCAGGCAGAGGAGGGAGTGATTTTTTCATTTCTTCTAAATCTCTTCGCTGTTCTCCAGTCCTCCCAAGTGTTTTTAACGTGCGTCTCCCATATAAACATAGGGGAGTGCCATGCTCATCGCCCTCATAAGCGACATCCACTCCAACATCGAAGCGCTGAAAGCCGTTTGGCGGGAGGTTAAACGGGCCGACGCGATACTCTGCATGGGCGACCTGGTCGGCTACGGGGCTTCGCCAAACGAGGTCGTTGAGTTCGTGAGGAAGCGGATGGAGAAAAGGACTTTCCTCTGCGTCCGCGGCAACCACGACAACGCTATAGCCTTCGGAGCGGAGTGGGGCTTCAACCCCTACGCGCGGGAAGCCGTCAGGTGGCACCAGCGGGTGATGAGCATTGAAAACCTCGAATTTCTCAGAAGACTCCCAGTGAGGCAACTCTTTACGGACGACACCGGCCGGAGCTACCTCCTCATCCACGGCTCCCCGAGGGCCCCGCTGGACGAGTACCTCTTTCCATGGCTCCCGGATGAGGAGTTCAAAGCGGTTTTGAGCTACGTCCGTCAGGACGATCTCCTGGTCGGCCACACCCACGTGCCCATGCTGAGGGTGCTGGGGGGCAGGAGGATCATCAACCCCGGAGGCGTTGGGCAGCCCAGGGACGGGGACTGGAGGGCGGCATGTGCACTGATCGACACCGATGGGGAGCCCCCTGATAACGTTGAGTTCCGCAGGGTGGAGTACGACGTTCAGGAAGCGGCGAGAAAGATACTTGATGCCGACCTGCCCCGCTTCCTGGCGGAGAGGCTGTACGAGGGGTATTGAAAAGGAGGAATCACCGTCCGAGGCCGGAGGATCCCCCTGAGACCTTCACGGAGGAAGGTGGTCTTCTGAGCTTGGATTTGACGGCGAGTTTGCTCGAGTCGATGATTATGACCTCACCGATGCTCTTAACGGCGCTGACGGGGATGAGGAGCAGACCCTCGTGATCCGTGACGAATTCGCCGGTGTCGAGGTCCTCGTCCGGCTCGGCCACTATCACAAGAATATCGCCGGTTTCCTCATCAAAGCTGAGATCGTAGACCCAGCCGAGCCTTACCCCGGTGTCGGTTATGAGCTCGACGTCCCTAAGCTTGGAAGCCATTATCTTGACCATTTTCGTCACCTCGATATCCCCCGGTTTAATCGTCCGGCCTCCTTTGGGAGAACATATCTCCCATCGGTTTGTGGGTTCATCACCTATTCCCGTTGCCGGTTTCGGTTCCCACCACAGGCCCGGCCCCAGGCCCGTTACCCCCACCGGCAAACCGGATTGGGGTTATCATTCGAATTCCCCGGAGTTTAGACCCTGGAAAGGGGTACGGGGAATACCATTAAAGACAGGCGGACTCCCGAGGGACTTTCCGTTGTTTAAATGACCGGGAAATATTTAAGGATTTCGACAGGATTAATTTTGCAGATGTTCCCCAAAAGATAGTTATTGGGAAAAGAACGAAATCACAGAAAATGGGAAATCAGAAGGTGTAGTAGTCGGGTCCCTCCGTTTTCTTTCCGGTCCTCTTCTTCCTGTTCTCGTCGAAGTTCTGGTAGTACTCGACCATGTAGGGCGTTATGCTCGGGCGTACCTTCTTGAGGGCCGCCTCGAAGTCCTTCCTGGAAACCCTGAGCCTCTCAAGGAACTCCTCGCTCTCCTCCTCGACGACCTCCACCGGCATCTCTCCCATTATCCTGCGCATCGCCAGCAGGGCCGCTTCTCTGACGAGGGCCTCGATGTCGGCACCGGAATATCCCTCGGTCTTCTTCGCCAGCTCACGGAGGTTTACATCCCCCGCAAGAGGAACGCGCTTCGTGTGGACCCTGAGTATCTCCAGTCTGGCCTTCTCATCGGGTGCCGGAACGAGTATCAGCCTGTCGAACCTTCCCGGCCTCAGCAAAGCCGGGTCGAGGATGTCCGGCCTGTTGGTCGCCGCTATGACGACCACACCGCTGTTGCGCTCTATGCCGTCCATCTCGGTGAGGAGCTGGTTGATGAGCCTGTCCGTAACGCGGTCGCCCTCCATGCCCCTGGCGGGGGCTATCGCGTCAATCTCGTCTATGAATATCACCGTTGGAGCCGCCTGCCTTGCCTTCCTGAATATCTCCCTCACGCGCTTCTCGCTCTCGCCCACCCACTTGCTGAGAACCTCCGGGCCGCGGATACCGATGAAGTTGGCCTCGCTCTCCGTCGCCACGGCCTTGGCCAGGAGCGTCTTACCCGTTCCGGGCGGGCCGTAGAGGAGCACACCCCTCGGTGGCTCAATGCCGAGCCTCTGGAACGCCTTGGGATATTTCATCGGCCACTCGACCGCCTCTTTGAGCTCCTGCTTTACCCCCTCAAGGCCGCCTATGTCCTCCCAGCGGACGTTCGGCATCTCGATGAGCACTTCCCTGAGCGCCGACGGCTCGACCATCTTGAGGGCCTCGTAGAAGTCCGCCTTCCTCACACGGAGTTCCTGGAGAACCTCGGGGGGTATCTTCTCGTGTTCGGGGCTTATCTTGCCCTCGTTTATGAGCCTCCTGAGGACGACCATCGCGGCCTCCCTGGCGAGGGCGGCTAAGTCTGCGCCGACGAAGCCGTGCGTCTTCTCCGCGATTCTTTCGAGCATCCTGTCGATGAGCCGGGTTCTGACCTCAGGGTAAACCTCGCTCGCACTCTTCAGGATTTCCTTTATCTCATCCCCGTCCCTGGCCCCTTCGATGCGCTCCACGAGTTTTCTGAGAACCTCCTCGTCAAAGGCTTTCTTTTTGAGGAGCTCCTTCAGAACCCTGAGGACGGTCTCCCTGTCGTAATCCGGCTCGAGGGGCATCCCCCTTGTGTGTATCTGGAGTATCTCCTTCCTGCCCTTCTTGTCGGGAACCCCCACCTCTATCTCCCTGTCGAAGCGTCCGGGCCTTCTGAGGGCTGGATCCAGGGCATCCGGCCTGTTGGTAGCTGCTATGACTATGACCT
Organism: Thermococcus sp. JdF3; assembly: GCF_012027495.1. Taxonomy (NCBI): domain Archaea; kingdom Methanobacteriati; phylum Methanobacteriota; class Thermococci; order Thermococcales; family Thermococcaceae; genus Thermococcus; species Thermococcus sp. JdF3. The sequence continues at coordinate 331,100 of NZ_SNUK01000003.1, forward strand.
TTCCGCGTCCCTTCAGGCCGTCCATCAGAGTAAGCAGCTGGCTGACAACGCGTTTTTCAACCTCCCCAACGACCTCCTCTCTCTTGGGGGCTATCGCGTCAATCTCATCGATGAATATGATGCTGGGGGCGTTCTCTTCGGCCTCCTTGAATATCTCCCTCAAACGCTCCTCGCTCTCACCGTAGAATTTGCTCATGACCTCCGGACCGTTGATGGCTATGAAGTGGGCGTTGGCCTCGTTGGCAACGGCCTTCGCAAGCAGCGTTTTACCGGTTCCGGGCGGACCGTAGAGGAGCACACCCTTCGGCGGTTCAATTCCAAGGCGCTCAAAGAGCTCCGGGTGCTTGAGCGGAAGCTCGACCATCTCGCGTATCTTTTGAATCGCATCGTTCAGGCCGCCGATGTCCTCGTAGGTGACCTCTGGGATGGCCTCCTCGCGCACCTCAACCGCCTGCGGGAGGACCTCAACCTCGGTGTTGTAGGTTATCTGGACGACGCCCTTGGGGTTGGTGCTGACCACCACGAACTTCAGCTCCCCGAACCCGAGGGGCATTGTCTCGAAGAGCCCCCTGAGCAGCTCGTCAAAGGGCGAGCCGCCGTAGTAGGTCTCCCCCCTGCTGCTGGCGACCACCAGGTCCCCCTTCACCACGGGCCTTCCCAGGAGGTTCTGCTTCACCATATCGCCGGGTATCTGGATGAAGACGCCCTTCTGGGCCGGGGCAAGGGTGACCTTCTTTGCCTCCTGCACCTCGGCCTTCGCTACCGTCACGTAGTCGCCTATGCTGACCCCGGCGTTCCTCCTGATGTAGCCGTCCATTCTGATGATGTCCAGTCCCCGGTCGTCCGGGTGCGGGTTTGCGACTATCGCGGCGGTTGTGCGGTCGCCTATCAGCTCCACGATGTCGCCCGGCTCCACCCCAAGCTGCTTCTGGAACTTCCTGTCGAAGCGGACTATTCCCCTGCCGACGTCCCTCTTAAGGGCCTCTGCAACGCGGAGCTTAATCTTCTCGTACCTCTCCTCATCCTTACCGAAGATCATCTTGACCGCCTCCTCTTCTGCCTGTCTATCGCCTCATCCAGCGTTAGATTGCCCAGCGCGACTTCGCGGGCCAGTCTGGAAGATATCGTGATGTTTCCACTCAGCTCGCGGCTCCGCCTCTTTATATCCTCTATCTCGCGCTTTGTTGGCTCCTTAACCTCAAGCAGGTCGCCTATGGGGACTTCCTTTCCCTCGCGCAGGCCTATGTTTATGGCCGCCACGATGTCCTGCACCTGGGACACCTCTATGCCGCCCACCTTTGGGGTGGTCCTCGATTCATTCACAACTACGAGGGGGTAATCGTAGCCGAGCACGTCCGCGAGGGCCCTGAGCATGAGCACCCTCTGCCTCTTGGCGCCGTGGCCGATTTTGATTTTAGCACCGGGGTACTTGTCCAGCAGGTTGAGGATTACCTCAACGTCGCGCGGGCTCTTCAGGTGGTGAACCTCGAGCACACGGTTATCCGCGACAACGCTCAGCCCGGGCCTCTCCCCGGGGTCTATGGCGATGTAAATCCTCTTAAACCTCTCCCTGCCTTCGAGCTTCGCCAGGAGTTCGTCTATGAAGTTTTCATCCCTGACAATAACCGTAACCGGAAACCGGATTTTTTTGTAGTCTCTTTCCCCCGTGAGGACCACTTCAACATCGAAAGGAATCTCCTCACCCACCTGAAGGCTGTGGAAGGGTATGCCGTACTCCTTCAGCACTTTGGTGGCGGTGTAGTAAACGCGGGCGTCGCTCGTTACGATGGCTACTCTCATGATTCCCACTTGGTTTCATCAATTAAAAACCTTTCTAACCGGCCGAATCACAGAATTTGGCCATGAAACGCTTTAAATTGGTAGAAAAAAGTTTATAAGCCATTATCGGGAGGTAGAAACGGGGATCGGGATGCAGCCTCCTAAGAAAAAGAAGAAGGTCGAGGAGTTCGAAGGGGAAGAGCTTTTCGAGGAAGAGGAGGAGTGGGACCTGGAGGATGACGAGTTTGAGGACAATGACTGGGAATCCGAGTGGGAGGAGGAAGACTGGGAAGAGGACGAGGAATGGTGAGTTAAACGTTTCCTTTTACGCAACCCATTTATAGCAAGCCGCCATCTTTTCTGCCGGTGATAGAATGGCGTTCCTGAAGGTCGTTCCTCTGGAAAAGGCGCTTGAGGTTATTGATTCATTCCCCCTTGAACCCAATGTCGAAGAGGTTCCGCTCGAGGAGGCACTCGGCAGGGTTCTCGCTGAGGACATCAGCTCCCCCACAGACGTTCCGCCCTTCGACAGGGCAACCGTCGACGGCTACGCGGTTCGTGCCGAGGATACCTTCATGGCGAGCGAGAGCGAGCCGGTGAGGCTGAAGGTTGTCGGAGAGATAAACGCAGGCGACACTCCGACGGTGGAGCTCAAGCCCGGTGAGAGCGTTTACATCTCCACGGGCGCACCGCTGCCGAAGGGCGCCGACGCGGTGATACAGTTCGAGGATGTGGACAGGGAAGGCGACGAGGTGGTCATCTACAAACCGGCCTACCCTGGCCTCGGCGTCATGAAGGCTGGAGCCGACATCCCGAAGGGGAAGGCCCTTCTCAAACGTGGAACCCGGCTGACCTTCAAGGACACCGCACTTCTCTCGGCGGTCGGCTTCTCGAAAGTCAAAGTCTTCAGGAAGCCCAGGGTTGCCGTGATAAGCACAGGAAACGAAGTGGTTCTCCCAGGGACTGAGCTGAGGTACGGTCAGATATACGACATAAACGGCCGCGCCATAGCGGACGCGGTTAGAGAGCTCGGTGGCGAGGCCCTTTTCCTTGGAATAGCCAGGGACGACCGTGAAAGCCTGAAGGAACTAATCCTCAAAGGCCTCGAGTGCTGCGACATGGTAATCCTCAGCGGTGGCGCGAGCGGTGGGATAAGGGACCTCACCAGCTCGATAATCGAGGAGCTCGGGGAGGTGAAAATCCACGGCATAGCGATACAGCCGGGCAAGCCCACGATAATAGGCCTCATAGACGGGAAGCCAATCTTCGGCCTTCCTGGCTACCCGACCAGCTGTCTCACCAACTTCACCCTTCTCGTTGCTCCGCTCCTCAGGAAGCTCCTTGGCAGGGAGAGCGAGGTCAGGAAGGTCAGGAAAAAGCTCGCCCACAAGGTCTTCTCGGTCAAGGGCAGGCGTCAGTTCCTCCCGGTCAGGATAGAGGACGAAAAGGCGGTGCCGATACTCAAGGGAAGCGGAGCGGTCACGAGCTTCATCGACGCCGACGGCTTCATAGAGGTGCCGGAGAACGTCGAGATACTTGATGCGGGTGAAGATGTGGAAGTTACGTTCTTCGGATGAGGCTGCCGTTCTTCCAAATTTCCCATCAAAACCTTTTTTAAACTCCTCCACCTTCTTTTCCCAGGTGGAAGACTATGCTGGACATAAAGCTCATCCGTGAAAATCCCGATATCGTCAGGGGCGACCTCATAAAGCGCGGGGAGATAGAGAAGCTCAAGTGGATAGACGAGATTCTGGAGCTCGACGCCAGGTGGCGCGAGAACCTGAAGAAGATCAACGCCCTCAGGAAGGAGCGCAACCAGCTGGCGGTTCAGATAGGCAAGCGCAAGAAGGCCGGAGAGCCGATAGACGACCTCCTTGCGAGGAGCAACGAGATAGTGAAGCAGATTGAGGAGCTCGAGAAAGAAGTCGAGGAGCTGAGGAAGAAAATCGACTACTACCTCTGGCGCCTGCCGAACATCACCCACGAGAGCGTTCCCGTCGGCAAGGACGACACCGAGAACGTCCCCATAAGGTTCTGGGGCAAGGCTCGCGTCTGGGAGGGCTTCCTCGAGAGCTTTAAGGAGCAGAGCCTCGGGAAGATGGACTACGAGGTTCTCGACTGGAGGCCGAGGCTCCACGTTGATATGCTGGAGCTCCTGAGGGGGGCGGACATTGAGAGGGCCGCGAAGGTCAGCGGCGCGAGGTTCTACTACCTCATGAACGAGCTGGTCATCCTCGACCTGGCGCTGCTCCGCTTCGCCCTCGACAGGCTCATTGAGAAGGGCTTCGTCCCGGTCATACCGCCCTACATGGTGCGCCGCTTTGTTGAGGAGGGCGTCACGAGCTTCGGTGACTTCGAGGACGTCATATACAAGGTTGAGGGTGAGGACCTCTACCTCATTCCAACGGCGGAACACCCTCTGGCGGGACTCCACGCCAACGAGATAATCGAGGGCAAAGACCTGCCGCTCCTCTACGCCGGCGTGAGCCCCTGCTTCCGCAAGGAGGCCGGAACGGCGGGCAAGGACACGAAGGGAATCTTCCGCGTTCACCAGTTCCACAAGGTCGAGCAGTTCGTCTATTCGAGGCCCGAGGAGAGCTGGGAGTGGCACGAGAAGCTCATCCAGAATGCGGAGGAGATATTCCGGGAGCTTGAGATTCCCTACAGGGTCGTGAACATCTGCACCGGCGATCTGGGCTATGTCGCCGCCAAGAAGTACGACATCGAGGCATGGATGGCGGGCCAGGGCAAGTTCAGGGAGGTTGTTTCGGCGAGCAACTGCACCGAGTGGCAGGCGAGAAGGCTGAACATCCGCTACCGCGACAAGACCCACGAGAAGCCCAAGTTCCTCCACACCCTCAACTCGACGGCCATAGCCACCTCGAGGGCAATCGTTGCCATCCTCGAGAACTTCCAGACCGAGGAGGGCGTCGTGAAGCTCCCGAAGGCCCTCTGGAAGTACACGGGCTTCAGGGAGATTCTGCCGGCCCACATGAAGGAGCGCTGCTGCCAGGATTAAGCCCTTTCCATTTTCTGCAATCTTGTACTGTACGGAGTACAAGGATTTATAAAGGGTTGTACTGTATGTAGTCCATGATGGGCCATGATTGAAAGGGGAACCTGGGCCGAGGTGGTTCTCGATTACCGTTCACTGCCCTTCGATGGGGTGGAGCGGGAAATCGAGGTGAGAATCCCCAGCACCCAGATGGCACTGGCGATAATCGGACCGAGGAGAGTTGGGAAGACCTACCTCATGCGCCAAATCATCGAGAAACTCAGGTCGGAGGGTGTTCCGGAGGAGAAGGTCGCCTACGTGAACCTTGAGGACCCGAGGCTTGTGGGGGCTTCCCTTGAGGATCTGATGACACTCCTGGAAGTCCTGAGGGAGATGGGTGGCGAGAGACTTCATATCTTCCTCGACGAGGTTCAGGTCGTTGATGGCTGGGAGCGCTTCGTCCGCTACCTCCTCGATATGGGTAACAGGGTCTTCGTATCAGGCTCCTCCTCAAAGCTCCTCTCGAAGGAGATAGCGACCCAGTTGAGGGGGCGCTCGGTATCGGTTCGCGTCTTTCCCTTTTCCTTCGGGGAGTTTTTGAAGGCGAGGGGATTTGCGGTTAAGCGCTACCTCTCAAGTGCTGAGAAAGCGGAGCTTAAAAGTCTTCTGCGGGAGTACCTCGAATGGGGAGGCTATCCAGAGGTTGTGCTCAACCCCCACATGAGGATTGAAGTCCTCAGGGGAATCCTCGACCTCGCAATCTACCGCGACATCGTGGAGCGCTGGCAGGTCAGGAACATCTCGGCTTTGAGGCTTCTCCTGAAGATCCTGGCCCGCTCAAGCCATCTCACCCTCACCAGGGCCTACTCGACGATGAAGAGCCTTGGAGTTTCGATAGGCAAGGGAACCCTCGCCGATTACCTCGAATACCTGAGCGATGCGTTCATTCTGCACCGGCTTCCCCCCTATGTGAAGTCCTACAAGAAGGCGGAACTGCTCGGCTTCAAGCCCTACCTCGTTGATAACGGCCTGCTGAGGATTACGGGGGTAAAGGACAAGGGGAGACTGCTTGAAAACCTCGTCATGGTTGAACTTCTGAGGCGGGGCTTTGAGCCGGGAGAGGATCTGTTCTACGTTCCCGGCGATGACTGGGAGGTAGATTTCCTTGCTGGAGATGAGCTGATTCAGGTCAGCTACGAGTTCCATCCCCTCAACCGGGAGCGCGAGCTTAAAGCCCTTGTTAGTGCCTCGGAGCGGATTGGTGCGGAGAGGCTTACAGTGATTACGTTCGCCGACCGGGAGAGGGTTGAGCTGAAGGGTAAAAAAATCGAGGTCGTGCCTCTCCACGAGTGGCTTCTCCGCTAAACCCCTCCCCGCTCCCTCACCTTCCTCCTCACGTTGGGGTCGCGGTCGGCGATGAGCTTCAGCGCCTCCTCGAAGGGCATCCAGTCGGGAACTTCCTCGTTGATGTAGATTCCGGTTCTTCCTATCGCGTCCCTCCTCGTGAGCACATGGACGCGCTCGGTGACGATGTCCACGCTCACGCCGAGGGTTTTAGCAACTTCACTCTCCCTTCCGACCACTTCCCTCTCGAGGTGGCCTTTCTCCGTCGGAATTATCAGAATGAGCTTTTTATTCACGCCGGGGACGCGCTCCTTCGTTTTCACACCCCACAAATCAACCGCCCCGCCCCACCGGTAAAACTCAAGCTCCCTGTCGGTGGGGTCGATTAACGGGAACGTTACGGTTGTTTCCCCGTCTATCTCGATGACCCCCTTGATGAGGTGCCAGGGCGTCGCCATGACTATCTTCCTCTGCCCCACGAGCCCCTCAAGGGCGAGTTCGATGAGGTAGCTCGGCACCCTGTAGGGTATGAAGATGTCCACGTCGCTGTCCCGCCTGACGTCTCCCCGGGCGACGCTGCCGTAGAGGAGAGGGTCGAACTGGGCCAGGCGTTCCATTATCTTGAGCGCCTTCTCGCGCTTCTCCCGGAGGTAGCGCCACCTCTTTGGGGGGTACGTCACTTCCCGTTCATCCCATATCCTGACGACTTTTTCCCTCGGCATCTGAGGGAGTTCGGGGGAAAGTTTAAAGCCCTACCGATAGCGTTTTATACAAACCCATCGACTTCGAGGTGGTGAAAAAAAATGCCAGTGCTCGGGTTCAACATAACCAAGGTTGAAATGAAGAAGGTTTCCTTTTCCGTCCCAGCCGGCCAGATCGAGGTCAGGCTCTCGCCGAAGATTGAGGAGATTCGCCTCGGGGAGATCAGGACCCCAACAGGCAAGCTGAACGGCATAGAAATCCTCTTCAGATACGAGATAGAGTACAACCCCAAGATCGCCGACGGTGCGATCGATGGCGTCATACTCTACCTTCCGCCGCGGAAGGAGAAGATGGACGAGATACTCAACCTCTGGGAGGATGAGAAGAAGATAGACCCCGTCACCTTCGCGGAGGTCGTCAACTTCATAACCAAAGAAGTCTCCCCGATGCTGATGCTTCTCGCGAAGGAGATGCGCCTGCCGTACCACGTACCCCTCCCAAGGGTCGAGGTCAGGTCATCCTAATCTCTTTTAATTCTCTCAGAGTGAGCGATAGACTCCCTCGGCCTCATGGATTTTTTCCAGAACCTCAACGAGTCCCTCCCTCTTCATGGCGTTCTCTCCGAGTTCCAGGGCCTTCGTGTGTTTTCCCCTGTCGGTGTAGTACTCCATGTTCTCGATGTCCTCCAGCACATCCACGCGGCTGTTTAACGCGGCGAAGTGTTTAAGTGCGGCGAGCCTCACCCGCACCCTGAACTCCATACCGCTCCGGGTCTCGAGGGCGCTCCTGTACGTCTCCATAGCCTCATCAAGCTTCCCTATCCCCATTAGAGCCTCGGTCAGCTCCACGAGCTTATTCGTCGCCATCTCGTCGTTGCCCTTTGAGCGGTGGGCACTTATCACCTGGTACAGTATTCTGGCGGCGTTAAGGCCGATGAGCTTGGCCCTGTTGAAGTTCCTCGCCAGCATGTACGCGTACTGGGCCTTGACGAGGCAGGTGGTGGTGCCGTCCAGGTCACCGTCGGAGTAGGCTATCTTGCTTGCCCTCTCAAAGTTCTTTGCAGCGGTGTCCATCATCTCAATGAAATGGATGTCGTAGCCAAACAGCGCCCGTATAAAGGCCGCGAGGCGGTAGAACGCTTCCGCCGCCCTTTCGATATCCCCGCTTTCCAGCCTGCTTTCCGCGACCTGGCCGTAGAGGGTTATCATTGTCTCGGCTATCCTCTTGTACGCCTCGATGTTGTCCACCAGCTTGTAGTACCTGTAGGCGGACTCGTACGCCTTTATTGCCATCTCTATATCATCGTTGTCCTGATAGGACGCCCCAAGGTCCTCGTAGATTCCGGCGAACTCCTCCGCATACTTTGTCAGGCTCCTGCGGTCATTCAGAGTGGCGAATATCTCAAGGACACTGAAGCAGTACTCATCGAGAACATCGACGTCAACCTCGGGTCTGGATATCTCACCGTCTATAAGGTCAAGATAGAGGTAGGCGCTCTTCAGAAGAGAGGGCCGGGCCTTTTCAACGGACTTCGTTCTCTCCAGAAGAACGTAACCGAGGTATTTGTACAGCCTGGCCGCGTCCTCACTCATTCCGGCCTCCTCATAGCCCTTCGCGGCCCGCAGCATAAGTTTGAGCCCCTCTTTCACCTGACCGCCGTTGATTTTTTTGATGGCGAGCTGTTCGAGGTCCTCTGGCCCTTCCAGCCCCATGCTACCCACCAAATTTCTCACCCCATATGATTCAAGTCCCTGACGGTTGCCTAAATCTTGACCCTCCAGATATTTAAGCGTTGTCTATGCCCAGACTATTCTGTACCCCGCTGCCTTTCTCAGTCTGTTCATCACCGCGAATCCCAGTCCCCTCTCCTCGATTCCCTCCGCGATTATGACGTCCACACCGCGTTTATCCAGCTCCCTGAGCGCCCTGAAGAGGTTCCTCGCCACTTCCTCCTCGGTACTCCCCAGGTGGAAGAACTCGTCCGCGTCGTACTCCTCCGTGGCCATCACTCCAACGGTGAGGCCATCCGCGCGGTACTCGTGCACCAGCTCGGTTATCTTACGCCTCACGTTCTCCCTCTTTCCCTCGACCACTATAACCTGGGCGTTCGGCGAGTAGTGCCTGTACTTCATCCCGGGGGAGCGGGCGACGTCCACGAGCTTGCCCCTGACCGCAGGATGTATCTCAATCCCGCCGATGACCTTTTCGATCTCTTCCAGCGGGAGGCCGCCGGGCCTCAGCAGGGTCGGCCTCTCCGAGCTGAGGTCTATCACCGTTGATTCTACACCTATCTTAGTCTCGCCGCCGTCGATTATGCACTCTATCCTCCCGTAGAAGTCGTCTATGACGTGCTCCGCCAGGGTGGGGCTCGGCTTTCCGCTTATGTTCGCTGAGGGTGCCGCCACGGGGGTGCTCGCTCTTATAAGCGCGAGGGCTATCGGGTGCGCCGGCATTCTGACGGCCACGGTGTCGAGGCCGCCGGTGGTGACGTCCGGGACGTTCTCATTCCTCGGCAGGACCATCGTCAGGGGGCCCGGCCAGAACCTCTCGGCGAGGAGCCTTGCCTCACGGGGAACATCCCTCGCGAGCCGCCCCAGATCGCTGAAGTCCGCTATGTGAACGATGAGTGGATTGTCCGCCGGCCTGCCCTTGGCCTCGAATATCCTCCTCACGGCCAGGGCGTTCAGGGCATCTGCACCGAGGCCGTAAACGGTCTCGGTCGGGAACGCGACCAGCTTCCCCTCCAGTATGAACCTGGCGGCTATCTTTATGCCCCTCTCATCGACTCCGTCTCGCATGTTGATTACTACCGTCATGCTCTCACCCCTCAGCCTTCACGGAGTCGGGGCCGTTAAAAACGTTACCCAATCACCGAGGAGTACACCCCCTCGACTCCCGCCGCGACGACCTCCCACGAGTAGAGCGCCGCGACCCTCCTCGCAACGGCCCCGGTTTTCCGGTTCTTTTTCGGCTCGGTAAGAACCTCTACAGCCTCAACGAGCTCATCGAACGTCCCGAAGGTGAGTCCGTTCTTCCCCGCTCTGATCAGCTCGGGAACCGCGCTCACGCGCCTTCCCACTGCCGGGACGCCCAGGCTGTTGGCCTCTATGACGACAAGGCCAAAGCCCTCCCTCCTGGAGGGCAGGACGAGGAGAACGCTTTCCGCCAGGATCCTCCCAACGTCCCCCCTGTACCCAAGGAACCTCACGTTTCCGGGTGCACTCGCTTCCAGACTCCCCCTGAGCGGGCCGTCACCCACCACAAGGAATTCCTTCTCCGGAAATTCCCTCGCCAGCTCTATGAAGGTTCCCGGGCTTTTGTATTCGCGGAGGGCGCCGATGAACGTGATGTACCTCCTCCCGTTCTCCGGTTCCCCGGCCCCTTCGAGTTCACGCACCCCGTTGGGTATGACACTCACCCTTCCCGCCCCGAGGGCCAGTGCCTTCCTTGCCAGCCAGTGGCTAACCGCTATTACCGCGTCCGCCTCGGCGAGGGTTTTTTTCACGTAAAACCTTCCGAGGGCCAGCTTTGCCGTGTGCTCCAGGTCGCTTCCGTGGGCCGTGACGACGAGGGGAAGGCCGGTTTTCTCCTTCGCAAGAACGCCCGCGAAGCTGGTCGTTCCAATGAAGTGGGCGTGGATCAAATCGAACCCCAGTTTCCTGTGGAGCCGGACGATTTTCCTGGAGCCCAGAAATGCGAAGCTCGTCCCCCTCAGTCCGTAAACCTGCGGAACCTTAACCTGGTGGACGAACTCCCGCTCGAACTCCCTCGGCTCAACCGGCCCGTAGGTCAGGACGTGAACCTCGTGGCGTTTTCTGAGCTCCCTTACGAGGTTGTCCAGGTGGTTCGCAACGCCTCCACCGTGCGGTGGGTAGTGACCGACCATTAGAATCCTCATTTTGACCGGGAAGAATGGAGAAGAGGCGTTAAAAAGACTTATGGTCTGCCCCTGTCCCTTCCCCCGGGGCGGGGTGGATGGGGAACGCCGTGCTTCCACACGGTTTTCTCTGCCAGCATCTCCTTTATACGGGGTATGAGATCGTTGATTACCTCGGAGTAATCCCCCTTCAGGAGGGCATCCTCCGCCTGCTGGAGCAGGTTTTCTATCTCATCTACATCGTAACCCTTTGCCCGGAGGACGTTCACCATGACCTCAAGCTGTGAAAGCCTTCTCTGAAGCCTCACCTCCGCCGAGCCCTGGTACACGGTCCTTATTTCCACGTACGTCCTCGCTATCACAAAATCCGCCTCTCCCCCCGCACGTATGGCCAGCAGGTATGCCCTGGAGTAGTCGCCCGCGTTGTACGCACTCCACGCCTCCTCCAGCAGGCCCCTGGCGGCTTCGAGCTTTCTTCTGGCGGCGGGTATCTGAAGGCCGTCGAGCAGCTTCTCCGCCCTGTCCGTTTTGTTCTGGACTGCCGTGAGAACCTCGAGGGTGTCCCTTGGCCCCGGCGAGGTCGCTTTCTCTTCGGTGCCTATGTCATTCCCAAAGCGCTCCCGGGCAAATCCCAGAACTTCCGCCTGGTTCAGGGGAAACAGGGGCTCTCCCCCGTCAGACGTTGTCATGTACACGACTCCCTTCAGCCCGCTGAACTTTGCCAGCGCCTCAAGTGTCTCGTTGGCTTTTCCTCCGTCCGTCAGGATGAGGATGGGCCTTCCATGCGTCCCGGAGGGTCCGATTTTAACCGTCCTGGTGTACTCCCTCAGCGCGAGTCCGTCCCTGCCGTTGGCGATTACCACAGTCTCGATGCCCTCGAAAGCCTCCGGAAACTCCTTCTTCAGCCCATCTATCACGGCCAGATTTGTCTCGTACCTCGTCTCCCCATACCAGCGCTCGTAGGGGATTCCGAAGTCGTCCAGGTCGCCCGTGTAGTCCTCGGGGATTGCGACGGGTCCGCCGATTATTATCACCCTCCCCGGCTCCTCGCTGAGAATCTCCGCGCTGACCTCCGGACTGTACGTTCCCCAGGGACTTACGATAACCCTGGCATCCAGCAGGGCGGCCACGCTGTACGCCAGCGCCGCGTCAGCCTCGTTGTCCGTCACGAGGATAACGATGCCCTGGTCCGCGGCGGAGGCGTACCCGACGCTCCCCCCGGGGATGACGGCCAGTATGAAGATGAGTCCGATGAAAATGACGGCGGGTTTTTTCAACTCCACGTTCTCTCACCAGCCTACCGTTGGAAAAGGGCCTATTTAAGCCTTTTTCACGAAACCGTTCGGCAGCGTTAGCCCCGCTGGCAGGAAAAAACGTGGAGGTGCCCCATTTGGGGCGGGACCATTAAGGAACGTTCAGGAACGTTTATTCCCGTTTAAAAATCTCCCTGAAGACTTTCTCCGCGTATTCCCTCAGTCCCAGACCCTCGCTCTTTGCGAGTTTCTCCAGGAGCTTCTGGGAACCGCTGCCGTACTGGGCCGCCTTCTTTTCCCTCATGGCAATCTCCTTCGGCAGACCCAGCTCCAGCGCCGCTTTTCTCAGAACGGCCTTTCTCACACCCCCGGATATCTTTGCGTCCAGAGGTGTGTTGATCGCCGCTGAGACGACGGAGAGGCTCAGGAAGGGGAAGCGTCCCTCCACCGAGTTCAACATGGCTATCTTGTCGTCCCTGGCGAGGTTCCTCTCACCCAGCCCCTTCAAATCTTCCTCCATAAGCTCGGGCCTCTCCAGGTACTTCGCGTAGCCGCCGAAGAGCTCGTCGGCCCCCTGGCCGCTCAGGAGAACCCTGACACCGTCGTCCCTCGCGAGCCCAGTGGCGAAGTACAGGGGTATCCCGATGGCCAGATTCATGGGGTTCGGTTCCTCTATCGCGAAGGCAACCCTTGGAACCGCTTCCCTCACATCGTCCAGGTTGAAAACGTACTCCCTGAGCTTCAGGCCGAGTCTGTCCGCGGCTTTTCTGGCCCATTCGATGTCGGGGCTTCCCTCCACCCCCGCGGTATAGAGGACGACGTCGGAGTACTCAGAGGCGAGGAGGGCAACGAGGGAGCTGTCCAGCCCCCCGGAAAAGAGAACCCCGGTTTTCTTCCCCACCCTGTGGCGGACGGAGCAGGTCAGGGCCCTGCCGATGGCCTTAACCGCCCTCTCCGGGTCGAGGGGCTTTCTCCGCAGTTCTTCCAGCCGGAGGACTTTCCTGACTTCAACCCCATCCCTCGAAATCGTGACAAGCTCGCCGGGTTCTACCGGAATGGCCTCCTGCCCAATGGCCCACAGCACCTTTTTCTCGCTCGCGAAGAATCCCTCCCGGGAGCGGTACAGCGGTCTTACCCCCAGCGGGTCGCGGAAGAGGTGAATCCTCTCGCCGTCTGAGAAGGCCACGGCGTAGTCCCCCTCCATCATCAGCATCGCCTTCCGAACCGCCCCGAAGGCGTCCAGCCCGCGGTCGAGGAAGAACTCGATGAGCCTGAGGATTACCTCGCTGTCCACGTCCGTCTCGAAGGATACCCCCCTTCCCTCCAGCCACGCCCTCAGCTCGCGGTGGTTGTATATCTCGCCGTTGTGGACGAGGGCCAGCTCATTGACGAAGGGCTGGGTAAAGCCCAGGGAGCCAGTCATGGCGAGCCTGCACTGTATGAGGCCCACCCTACCGTCGGGCATTTCGGGAACCTTTGAGAAGTCGCTCGATTTCAGTACGCCCTCGTCCGTCCAGACGCCGAAGCTGTCCTCTCCCCTGTGCTTTCCGGCGTTTATCATGACGATGAACCTGTCCCTGAGATTTGAACCGAGTCCACCCGCCACAAGGCACATGCTCTCCCACCGCTGAAAGTTGGTCGTCGTTAAGAAAAGACTTCCCGCTTTCGAGGTGGGATAGTGATAGGAGGCGGCCGGAAATTCTGAACATCCGTCCAAATCTGTGCCGGATGGCTGAACCATGGCTCCGGGACGCCACAGGGAGAAAAATCCAGAGGGCAGCTCACGGGCATCAGAGCTTTGGCCCCATGATGCCCCTCCTTTTCAGCTCCCTGTAAGCCCTCCTGAGGGCGTCCCTGATCAGATACCTCCTGTTCATGCCCCCCAGCCGGTGGGCGGCCTTTCTGAGACTCCCCGCCTGGAGGAAGAGTTCGAGGAGCTCTCTGTCTTCTTCAGAGAGGTCAAGATGTTTGAGGGCCTTCTCGGCTATCTCCACCGGGAGGTTGCCCTCGTAGGCGTAATCCGAGCTCATGACCGGCTTATCGAACTTCTCCACGAGACGGAAGACTATAACGTGGGCGATGGAGTCGTTGTCCACGTGTTTGTAATGGCTTTTGAGGGCCCTTATAAGCTCCTCCCTGCTCGAAAAACCGTCCCAAAAGGCGTCCTCGTCGGTGAGCTCGCCAACCGTTTTACTCTCAACCCTCTCGATAACCGCCTTCCCTATCGCGTAGCCGCCCGAGTGCAGGAGGACTTCGTCGCCGGGCTCCAGATTCGGCCTCCTGCCGAGCCTCACCGTTGCCCTCTTCCTTCCGCTCAGTATCGCATCGGCGTAGCGTCCGTCGAACTCCAGGTGGCGCACCGGGATCACCGCCCGCTTTTCTCACCCACGAGCTTGAACCTTATGGCGATGACGCCGTAGCGGTTCTCCTTCCACTTTGGGTACATGCCGTGGAACCGCTTCACCGCCCTCTCAAAGCTCGGCTCATCCGGAAAGATCTTCTTTATGGGCTCTTCCCTCAGAACCTGACGGAACGTCTCGTATTCCTTCACGCCCGTGATCACGGCGGGAACCTGATCGTTGAAGATTATCTTGTCACCGGGCTTCATTCCCCGGAACTGGGGGTAGGCAACCCTAACCTCTATCCTCTTCTCGCCGGACTTTATGTGGTCCAGGTATTCCTCGCGAACCCTCAACCTGTACACCCTCATCTTCATCACGACCCAGATTCCATTTCCCGTTTAAAAGGCTGATGGAAACTTTTAAATCCTTTAGCGCCGAATTAAAGTCAGGTGTAAACGATGAGGCACAGGGGGCAGGGAGCGCTGGAGTACCTTTTCATGCTGGCTGCTGTTCTGATACTGGTCACGATGGCAATCCGGGTCATCATGAGTAGCGTCCACGATCTCAACAGTGCGGTCTCCAACTACACCGAGGAGGTTCGGAAGCAGATACTCGAAGACCTGTGAGGTGAAATCATGGAGACGGTCCCCCTGATTCTGGGTCTTTTAGCGGGAGTACTGACCTCTTACACAGATATTAAGACGGGGTTCATCTTCGACAACCACGCTTTTCCAACCCTCACTCTCATTGGACGCCTCCTCGGGTGGGAGGAAGAGGAGGAAGAGGAGAGCGAGCTTCCCACCTGGCTTGGCAGGATCGTGATTCCGGCCGCCGAAGTCGGCGTCCTGTACTATCTGTACCGGGGAATACAGGCCCATGATGGCCTGCTGGCCGCCTCCGGACTCATCGGACTGATACTGGGCTTTATCCTCGGTCTCCTGCTCTACTACATCGGGGCCTGGGCCAGCGGTGATGTGGTTGTTCTGGCGGCGTTCTCCGCCCTTCTGCCCCTCGCCCCAGCCGCCGCGGATGTCGTCCCCCCCTACGGAACGACGTACCCCCTGTACCCCCTGGCAGTGCTTTTCAACAGCATCCTGGCGGTGTTTCCCTTCATCTTCGTATACTCCCTGGCCGTCCTCGTGCTCAGGAAGAGGTTTCACGCCCTGAGGGAGGTCTTCGTGGGAGGACTGCGCACCACCGTTGAGTTCACCCTGTGGATAGTTGCCGTCATAACCGTTCAGGCAATCATGGGAAGCGCCGGAATCTCAAGTCCCATAACCGGAATCCTCGTGGCGCTCGTCCTGCTGCCCGTCTTTATGAGGCTCCATCACCTCGGCAACGCCGCCGGAATTCTGTCCCTCGGATACCTCATGTACCTGGACCCAACGGTCGCACTCTTAACCTCCGGGAGGGTTTTTGTCCTCATCTACCTCCTAAAGGTGCTCCTCTCCACCGTCAGGTTCATGCGTGTGGAGGTGCTGATGGAAGAGGTCCCCGTGGAGGAGCTGAACGAGTGGGACATACTCGGCGAGGTCATCCACGAGATTAACGGTGAGGTAATGCGGGACAGGGAGGACGGTCTTGAACGCATTAAGCGCACCCTAGTCTCATGGGATCCGGGATCGCTGAAGCCCAGGCGGGGACGGATCATAGCCTCCCCCACAGCGGAGGGACTCAGAAAAGAGCAGATAGAAGAGCTCAAGCGCCTCGTGGAGGAGGGAAGGCTTGAAAACTCCTTCCTCAGGAAAAAATCAATGCCCTTCGCCCCAGCGCTTTTCATAGGGTTCCTGATGGCGTACTTCTGGGGGGACATCTTCTGGTGGCTCGTTCTGAGGGTCGCCGGGCTCTGAACCAGGGTTAGACTTTTAAGGCCCTGCGCGGAGAAATCACCGCCGGCCCGGCGTCCGCCCACCCCGCGGAGGAGTGAGGCGGGGATTCCGGCCGGGCCGACAGGGGAATGAGGAGCTTTTGCTTTGCTGAGGGCGCCCGCGTGGGCGGCGTGATGAGCACGCCCTTCACCGACCCCGCTCAGCGCCGTCCTCCACCAGCCCCGCTATTATCTCCATCACCTCGTGGAGGCTCTCAACGTTGTGGTCGCCTTCCACCCCCTCGTGAGGGTTTATCGCTATGCTGACGTCGGCTTCTTTAAACATGCTCAGGTCGTTGTATCCATCACCGACCGCTATTGTTACCTCAGGTTCAAGCTCCGCCTTCAGCTCCCGGAGTATGGTCCCCTTGCTCCTGAAGTCGACAAGGGGATTGACCTTCCCGGTAACGACGCCGTTTTCGTCAAATACCAGTTCGTTGGCGAAGACGTAGTCAACCCCGAGCTCCCTCGCTATCCTTCCGGCGAGGCACATGAGACCGCTGCTGAGTATCGCTATCCTGAAGTCGTTCTCCCGGAGAAACCCGATGAGCTCCTCAGCTCCATCCATGTACTCAACCGAGTTCGCCCATTCCATGATCTCCTCCCTCGTGTGACCTCTCCAGAGGGAGGCGTCGAGTTCGGCCCACTTCACGTAGTCTATTTTTCCCGCAAAGAAGAGCTCGGCGTATTCCTTCCCCTTCTCCCAGGTTCCAAAGCGCTTGTGAAGTTCAACCCAGCCGGAGATGGATTTGACCAGAGTTCCCTCAAGGTCAAAGGCTATGAGCTTAACCATCGTACCACCTGAAAAGGGAGCGAGGGGAAACTTAAAAGCCTACGCCCGCCAGCCGTGCTCACCAATAAGGGGGACGAAGGCAACCTCGCCCCATCTTTTCTTCCGGATCTCCCCGTCCCCGGTCTTGGTCACAATATACAGCTCCTGCCAGAGATGACGGCTTCCAACAGGGATGACGAGCCTCCCGCCCGGCTTCAGCTGTTCGATCAGGGGTTCCGGAACCCCCGGTGCCCCCGCGGTGACGATTATCCTGTCGTAGGGAGCTTTGGGAGGAAAGCCCTTCGTGCCGTCGCCGAGGAAAACGTGAACGTTCTCCACCCCCGCTCGCTCGAGGTTTCTCCTCGCAAACCCGACCAGCTCGGGAATCCGTTCGACCGTGTAAACATCGCTCTTCACGAGCTCCGCGATCAGAGCCGCGTTCCATCCGCTGCCAGTTCCGACCTCAAGGACGTTCATTCCCCGCTCAAGCTCGGCCAGCTCCAGCATTATCGCCACCATGTGGGGAGCCGAGATGGTCTGCCCCGCGGGAATCGGAAGGGGCTCATCAACGTGGGCGTAATCCCGGTAGCGCTTTTCAACGAAGAGGTACCGTGGATACCTGAGAAAAGCCCTCCTAACGGCCTCGCTCCTGATGATGCCCCCCTCCACAAGGGAAGCCACCCTCCGGCGCCACAACCCATCCAGTTTTTCCATGGTGCCCACCGGATAAACAAAAGAAAAAGGGCGTATCAACCTTTCTCATGATCTGTGGGCCTGATACCACGCGAAGATTATGACGGCCAGGGCACCGATAACGATCCCGATTACCATCCACACAACCTTGGAGGTTGTTGGTGTGTACGGAACCGTTTGGACTTCGGTCACAGTGCTTTCGATGGACGTGGTCTCTGTACTGGTCTCGGTGACGGTCACGGTTCCGTTGGAAGGTACCGTGGTCGTCACGGTGATGGTCTTCGTTATCACCTCGGTGTCGTTCCCGGTTGGGGCCACGATGTCCAGCGCAACTGTGCTTGAGTTGACGGTTCCCGCGATGGTGTTCAGGGCAACCCTGAACGTCTTTTTCCCGGGGGAGTAGGGGATTACCATGACGCTGAAGGTCACGTTTTCACCGGGTGCCAGGCTCAGAGGGGCGACCAATCCACCCCCGTAGGACTCAAAGATCCCGTCGGGCTCAACGGTCACGCCCTCCGGGACGCTCACCGTGAGGTTGGCCGGTACAGACACGTCTCCGGCGTTCCTGACGTGGAACCTCAGGGTCACGGGATGATACACCGCAGGGTCCCCTTCCCACGATGCGTTGAGGAAGTAGGCAACCTTCGACGGCTCCACGTACGCGGTAACGGGGTTGGATGAGAACGTGAGCCCGGTGTAGCCCCCACAGGCCAGTTCAAAGGGAGCAACAACATCCGCCACCACCCTTCCAAGCGTAACGTTACCGTCGTCCGTCGGCATGACGGTTACCTTGAAGGTTTTTTCCTCACCCGGTTTCAGGAGGGCAATCTCCAGCGCACCCCCAGAAATAACCCGCACTCCACCCTCCGGAACGAAGCGGAGCGTGACGTTCGAAAGGGCCACCGTGCCGGTGTTCTTTACCCGGAAGGCAATACTCATCGGAAGGTACCTCTTCCCGTCCCCGGCGGTACCCTCTATCAGAAGGTTGGCCACCTTTCCCACGTCGGGAATCTTGGACCTGTCGAGAAAGACCTCAAAGGTGGCCTTTCCGTCGTCCTCCACGCCGTCCAGGATTACGGTTGCCCCCCTGTAATACAGGCCCGTCGCCACGGCACCGCTTGAGAGTTTGGATGTGGCAAGAACCGCACCGCACGAGTTGAGCAGGGACGCCCTTATCGAACCATCGAATTTGTAGTCGTAGCGGAGCACGTATGGACCAACGTTCCGGGTCTGACCTGGGGAGAGTGAGAACACCGCATCCGGAACCGTCTCAACGTCGAGCGACGCCCCCCTGAAGAACACCGTCACCTTGGCGTACTCAACCCCGACCAGATCCTCCGCCTTGACGTGGAACGGGCCGATGTCCGCCTCCTTCCCAACGACCACGGAATACTCATTTCCATCGTATTCGAAGTAAAGCGTTTCAGTAAAGCCGTCGGCGGATTCCTCAACGGTGGCGTTTGTGAAGGTTAGCACGTGGTCCGAGACCGTCACGTTCTGGCCCCGCTGGAGGTATCCCTCAAAGGCTTTCGGGTAGGCGCTCACGGCAATCTTAAGGTTGCCGAAGGTAAACGTGCCGGAGGTGAAGTCCCTGGACTCGTTTCCCCGGGAAACGCGCACCTTCGCGCCCTTGCTCCCCACCGAGAGCAGCTCAATCGAGTAGTCCCCCAGCCTAACGGTCTCGCCCTCAACGATGTAGGGAAACGTCACGTTCAGGAATACGACGGGCCCCTCGGCCGCGGTGACCCTGACGTACCTCACCACAACGTCCCCGGCGGTGAAACCCTCCCCAGGGCTGAGGGAGAAGTCATAGTATGACGACTGTGCGTACGCGGTGCCAACCAGGACACCGTCCAGCGAGACGTCCCTGAACTCCAGGGTCACGTTCCCGAGGGAAATCGAACCCGGCAGGGGAAACCATCCGTTGAAGGACGACGCCGAGGCGAAACCCGCCGGAAGCAGAAGCATGAGTACCAGCGCGAACACGATGGCCCGTCTCACGGTATCACCCCCATAAGGTGGAGAAACATCTGGGCGGTTTCACCGCCCCCTCCCATTCCCATCATCCTCTCCATGAGTGTCTGACCCAGGTACATACCAACCGCGAATATCCACGACATTATGACGAAGTACCTGGTGGTGCCGAGCACGTGACCTCCGTCCGCGAGCTTGATAACGAGGGAGGAGAGGAAGGAGTGCATCACCATCAGCACCAGCATTATGTACAGGAGGAACCTCATTCCCGACGGCGGGATGACGTGGATTATATCCCCTATGTACTCGGTGGGTATCTGCATCTGGGCGAACATCTGGCTTATCGAAACGGCGACCTGGAATGAGGCGGCGAGGGAAAACGCAAACGCCCCCGTCAGACCGTAGATTATTCCGACGAAGCTCGCTATGCTCTGCTGCCTCTTCCTCCTGAGACGAACGAGCCGCTCAAAGTTCCTGCTGATGATGAGGCCAACGTAGTCAGGTTCCGCACCCATGCGGAGGCTTTCACGGAATATCTCCGAGAATATACCGATGAGCCAGCTCCCGGTTCCTGTTATAAAGAAGTCCCACGCCCTGTCCCTGTCAACCCTGATGGCGAGCCTCCTGTAGAGCGCCCTGATGTCCTCAGTGAGGGAACCGAAGTCGTGGGCACTGAGGTATTTGAGAACCAGCACAAGGGAGGCGCCGCTGGCGGCAAGGGATGAGCTCAGACTCCTTATGAACGCGGGAAAATTCTCGTCCTTCCTGAATATCTTCTTCTCCTCGCTGTTGACGACGTGTCCGAGGTAAAAGAGGGGCGTCAGGATGAGGGCGAGAACGAAGGGCTCCGGTATATCAAACCTCACCCTGATGACGGTGAAGTAAAGGAGTGCAACTATAACAACGCCCATAACCGAGTAGACCGCGGCCCTCGTTATCCTTTTCCGCCTCACGTCATCTATACCCCTGTTCTCGGCCCAGAGGGGATCCTCGGGCATCCTGAACTTAACAACGAGCAGTATACCAACCTCGGCGGCGAGAGTCATCGCAACCGCGTACAGCCCCATCTTGCCGATGTCCATGCCGGTGATGAGGGGGCCTATGATGACGAACGCGGCGATGAACACGACCGAGATAATTATCGACTCGTATATCTCCTTGAATATATCGAGGTCGTAGAGCGCACCCTCGTAGAAGGTCTGGTAGTCGTCCATGACCGTCTGCTGCTCCTGGAAAAGGTACTCCTTGAGGTCAACACCACTGTCGAGGGAGTAAGCCAGCCTGTCGAGGAAGTCGGCGAACATTACACTGGGCGTCCTCCTCGCGAGAAATCGGAGGGCCTCTGGCATCGAGAGGTGAAGTCTGTTGACCACGGTGTGGACCTTTTTGAGCTCGCTCGCTATGGCACCCAGCTTGGGGTCGTTGGCGAGGATTTTGATGAGGTCGCTCCTCCGCATTTCACTCGTCGAGAGAACCGCGAAGTACGTGATGAAGTACGGCATTTTTGAGTTTATCGAAATCTTCTTGGTATCCGCTATCACGTATGGATACACCGCGGCGTAAATCAGGAGAACAACGGGAATCAGGAACATGAGAACCTTGAGGGCGCTGGGGAGGTAGAAAATTCTTCCGATTACGCCCACCGCGAGGAACAGAACCGCCGAGATAGCCATGTACGGCAGAAGAACCTTCCTGAGGTACGTGCCCATATCCAGGTCAGCCTTCGTGAAGATGCTGATGCCCTCCTCGGCCATGCCATCACCCCGTTAGATTCTGAAGCTCAGGCCCTCGATTCCACGCTGGTAGAACGCCTTGATCTCGCGGTAGACGTCCCAGTAGTTCGTTATGCCCAGCTCGACCATCCTCTGGAGGATCCTCGCGCGGAGGAACAGCTCGTTGTAAATCTCCTTGGGATCCTCGTAACCGGCTATCTCGGCTATCTTCCTTTCAAGGATGTACGAGTTGTTGAAACCGCGGAACACGTGCCTGTCCGACACGGGGTCCCACTCGAAGACGTTCCTCGTAGCGACACCGCCGAGCTCCTCGTAGTAGCCTTCGATCTCGACGACGTTGACCGTCCTCCTCAGGAACTTACCCTTGATGTAGACGGCCTGCTGGAAGACCGCTATGTTGAGGTTGTCAATGAAGGTTATCGGGACGTTGATGGGATGCCCGGTGAAACGCTGTATCATCTTCTTGATATCACCGGCGTGGAAGGTGCTCATAACGGGGTGGCCGGTCTGCATGGCCTGGAATGCGATGGCACCCTCGGCACCACGAATCTCACCAACGATGATGTAGTTCGGCCTTGAACGCAGTGCCGCCTTCAGGAGGTCGAACAGAGTAACACGGCTCTCCTCGGGACCTCTCTCACGGGTTATGAGTCTCTGCCATGTGGGATGCGGCACCTGAACCTCGGGGGTATCCTCCGCGGTGTAGATTTTGGATCCAGGCTTGATGAACGGGACTATTGAGTTGAGCAGGGTGGTCTTACCGGAAGCGGTCTCACCACAGACAAAAACACTCATACCGTACTCAAGGGCTATCCAGAGATAGGCGGCAACCTCGGCGCTCAGCGTTCCCCATGAAATGAGCTGAACGATGCTGATGGGGGTTGCCGAGAACTTACGGATGGTGGCGCTCGGACCCTTGATGGAGATGTCCGGGGAGTAGATGATGTTGATACGCGAGCCGTCGGGGAGGGCACCGTCAACTATCGGCGTCCTGTCGCTGATCGGCCTTCCAATACGCTCGGCAATGTTCTTGAAGTAGTCCGCGAGCTTGACATCGTCGCCGAAGGTTATGTTGGTCGGCATCATCTCGAATATCTTGTGGACGAGGGAGATGTTGTTGGCGCCGATGATGTGGATATCCTCGATGTAGGGGTCGCGGGCGATGGGCTCAAGCGGGCCGATACCGATGATGTCGCGCTTGATTAGGTAGCGGAACTTCTCCATCTCCTCCTTGGTGATCAGAAACTTCTGACCCCTGCCCATTAAACCGCCCTTACCCGATTTAACCAGCGCGAGCACGGCTTCATCAAAGAGGGCATCCAGAAAGCGCTCAAACTCTTCCTGCTCCTCGGGAATATCCCTGGTCGGCGCGAGCTCCAGGATTTTGTCCCTGATCCGGTTGTACTTCTGCTCTTCCTCGCGGTTCTCGATGCGGGGCTCGATGACGATGTACTTCTTGTCGGTCGTCATGTCCCCGTAGATGTGGATGAAGATGGGGTCACCTACCGGGTAGAGGATGTTGGGGTACATTATGTCCTTCATGTCCCTGGTGAGCTGAGGATGAAACTCCGGAAGCTTTCCGTACTTCCTCCTGAACTGATCAACGTACTTTCTAAGGTGGGGGTTTCTCGCCATTGCCTCCTCAAGGGTGTCGCTGACCACCTGCGCCATGTCACACCACCGCCGCAATCTCTACTATCAGCCCGACCTTCGGCTCGACACGGAACGGGATAATCTTCTGAAACAGTCCCTTGGCGTTGTTGTACTTGACTATCGTGGCCGAGTTCTTCAGGTCACCACCGAACACCTTGACGCTCAGACGGACGAGCATGCTTGCAGCTTCCTCAAGGACGAAGAGTGAGTCCCTGTCTATCTCCTCCGTGTTCGCGGTGAGGATGATGACCTTATCCAGGGAGGCCATTTTCTTGACGTACAGCAGAAAATCCCTAACCGCACTCGGCTCCTGCTCGCGGGAGAGGAGAGATGAGAACGAATCAATTATCATTACATCGGGCTCCCACAGCCTGGGCTCGCCAAACAACCTGCTGAGGAACTTCCTTTTCTCACTGACACCGGTGAGAAGGGGGTACAGGGAGACAAACATGAGCTTCTTCCTGATTAGAAAAGGGATTATATCGTAGCCGAGGGACTCCATCTGCTTGATGTACTCAACCGTGGTGTACTGGCTGGAGATGTAGCTGGCGGTGTAGCCGTTCATGAGAAAGCCGTAGAGGAGGCGCTGGACGAAGATGGACTTACCGCTACCCCTGTCTCCCTCGATGAGCATAATCGTCCCGGCGGGGATGCCGCCACCGAGACGCCGGTGCAGTTCATCGCCCTTGAGCTCGATCTTGAGGAGTTCCTCGACCAAGATGACCACCACCGTCTCGCGTTATTTTATCCGGCGAATACTACAGTTTTTACGGGGCTTTGAAGACCAGGCTGCGCTTCTTGCCGTTCTCGAGGACCACGGTAACGGTGTAGTAGTCCCCCGACGTCAGGGCGGTACCCAGGGTGACCTTTATCACACCAACCTCGTAGGCGTCGAGTGAACTTATCGAAGCCCCATTAACGTCGGTGAACGTGAGGTTGGCCGCAGGGATGAGCGATCCATCTATGAACACCTGGACGGCGTCGGGGGTAAATGCAATGGGCTCCTTTCCAATGTTTTTTATGTAAAACGTGTATGTGTACGGCCCGGTTCCACTCACCGGGATGTTGTTCGGGTCGTTTATTATAGCGAAGTCCGTCCTCAGCTGGTCGGCCAGCATGGCACCCCTGTCGTTCATGCCGTGGGCTATGTCGGTGGTCACGTAGGCGAGACCGCCGGCGACACTGCCCGCGACGATAACTGCAACTATGAACAGTATGAGCTCGCTCGCCGGCCCTCCTGCGGCCATCAGCTCACCTCCGTTGGGCACTGGATTGCATAACCATCCACCACGTAGTTCGAGTTGGTCGTGTCATAGTGGTAACTCACGAGCAGGGTGCACCCGTTGTCAAAGCCCAGCAGGACGTAGTTGAGGTTCCCGCTCGTATCGGCACCGCTGGCAACCGTTACGGTGTAATCGTTACCGGGAATCAGATATCCCAGGTCCACAGTCGACACATAACCCCCATTATGGAGGATTGTTATTCCACCAGATATGGACTGACCGAGGTATCTAAAGGTGACATTAACATCGGAGGTACCGGAAGCAGTGACACCGACATTATTGAGATTGAAGTGAAGTCTGGAAAGGCTCAGCTCGTACCAACCCTCCTGGGCGGCCTGAACATTGGAGTAGCTGCTGTCCCACGCCGTGTAGAGGGTGCTGGCCGCTATTAAAAAGGAAATAAAGATGATCGCAGCGCTCGCCGATACGCTGAACCCCATAGGCCGCCCCCCATTCTTCTCAGTGCTTCAGATGCCGTAGAACTCGTCGAGGGTCTTCTCCAGCATTTTGATTTCCCTTTCGAGCTTGTCGAGGACGTTCCTGTTTATCCTGAGTCCCCTGAGCCTCTCGATGAAGAGAAGGCTTATGAGGTGGTCCTGAACGGTGAGCTTCTCCGCCGGCTTCCACTCGGGATCCCTGTGGTGCGGCCTGGTGCCCTTGGCGTAGTGCAGGAGGTTGTTGAGGACCCCCTCGCTTATCCAGCCTATCTCGTAGTAGAACTCAAGGACGCGCTCGAGGTTCTGGATGCCGACCCTGTCGATGAGGAACCCGAGCCACTTGAGTGCAATCATTGTGGAGACGATGTCATCGGGCAGTTTCTCCAGCCTGGCCTTCCTCGGCTCCTCCTCGAAGAGCAGGCTTGCGATGTCCTCCGGAATCTGGAACTTCTCAGCCATCTTAACACCACCTTCCTCCTTTTCAACAGATTCTTCCTCAATTTCAATCTCGTGAGCAGGAACCTCTTCAAGGGCTTCAACCTCTTCGGTCTCCACCGCCTCAGGGGCGGCCTCTTCAACACCTTCGGGCGCTTCAAGCTCCTCGTGAGCCTCCTCCGGGAGTTCCTCAATCGGGGCCTCTTCGACCTCGATGGTCTCGACTCCCTCCTCGGGGAGTTCCTCGATTTCTTCCTCAACGGTGACCTCGGGAACCTCTTCCACCGGTGCCTCCTCAACTGCCTCCTCCGCCTCTTCCTCGGGCGGCACTTCAAGGATGGCCTCCTCGGCGGCGGTTTCGGCCTCCGCGACGGCCTCCTCAGCGGCCCTGAGCTCCTCTTCCGAAACGGCTTCCCCGGCCTCTATCTTCTCCTGAAGCTCCTCAAGCTTCTCCTGGGCTTCTTCGAGTTTTTCGGCGGCGGTCTGTGCCTCCACCTTCTCGGCTATCTCCTCCACCTTCTCCTGAAGCTCGTCGAGCTTCTGGGTCAGCTCCTCCGGAACCTCCTCCTTCTCCTCCTCTTCGAGGAGCCCCTCGAGCTTCTCGATCTTCTCGTGGACTTCCTCAACCTTCCTGGAGACCGTTTCGGCCTTCTTCTCCTGGACGTCAAACTTGGCCGACTCCAGAGCCTCAACGAGCCTTCCAAGCTGGAGGCCGAGGTCGGTGAGCCTCTTGCCCAGCTCATCGACGCGTTTGTTGAGCTGCTCGTATTTGGTCGCCTGACTTCCGTAGGTGTCGAGCACCTTCTGAACGATCTTGTCGAGCTGGTCGTAGGTCAGATTCTCCTTCCTGGCGATGAGCTTCTCCCTGAGGTCGTTGATGACCACCGTTGGAACCCTGCCCTTGAGCTCCGCGAGCTTGGCGTTTATGTCGGCCTCCGTGACCAGCCTTGTCATCTCCACGCCTCACACCTCCGCGAGCACCTCGTAGATTATCGAGTCAAGGTCAACACCGTAACCGGCGAGCACCTTAATGTCGTTCTTCAACTGCGCTATCTCCAGCTTTAAGTCTTCCAGTTCCTTTCTGAGGTCCTGAATCTCACTGGTGAGCGGGTTCTCCTGACCCATCTGCTCCTTGAAGGGGTTTATCTCCTGGCTGATGACCTCGTAGAGCATCATGACGTCCTTGATGGTCTTGTCGAGCCTGTCGATGTCGTCGCGGAGCTCCTGAATCTGCTTCTTGAGGGTGTCGATGCTTATCTTTATCCTCGGGATGTCGTTCTCGATCTCGTTGACGCGCTCCAGCACCTGGGTCAGCTGCTCGTTCTCCTCCCTGTTCTCCACGCGCTCCTCAAGCTCCTCCTCAAAGACGGGCTCCACTGC
Source organism: Thermococcus sp. JdF3 (assembly GCF_012027495.1). Classification (NCBI taxonomy): domain Archaea; kingdom Methanobacteriati; phylum Methanobacteriota; class Thermococci; order Thermococcales; family Thermococcaceae; genus Thermococcus; species Thermococcus sp. JdF3. The sequence goes on from NZ_SNUK01000003.1 coordinate 357,619, forward strand.
CTCAGGGGTGGCCTCCTCCTTGGGCTTTTTCTTGAATAATGATGAAAGGAAATCCAGCGCCACCTACGCCACCCCCTCACTGGAGCTCCATCAGGTTGTCGGTGTACGTGCTCGGCGAGGTGAAGTCTATGACACCACCCGCACCGTTCTCGGGTATGACCTTGCCCGTGACCTTGGTGCCGGGGCCGATGCCGTAGCCGTTGGTAGGCGTATTATCGCTGTCGAACGGTATAGTCCAGATGGCTATGCCCGCTATGTCGCCCCAGCTGAGGGTCGGGTGCTGCCAGCTGCCGCTGAGGCTCTGGTCGGCATCGGCGACGACGACGATGCCGAAGAGCATCTTGTCTCCGACTGTGGCGTTGTAGAGGTTCTTCCAGAGGGTGTTTAGATCATTATTAGTTCCAGTCAGCTCGGTAAGTGAAGGTGTAGGTGAGATGCCCCCTGTAGAGTTCTCAACCTCTGGGAACACGTTGCTGACGTCACCGGAGTAGAGGAAGTAATTCGCACTGATACCGTCCCCCTGCGGGTCAACGTACCTGTAGACCGCCATCCTCTTTCCGTCGCTGAGGACGACCTTGACGTGGGCGAGGTCTATGCCGCCGCTTCCCGCGTTCGGGGAAACGTAGATGACCATCCTGGTTATCTTGCCGCTTCCGGGCGGGTCGGCCGGGGTGTAGCCGTAGACGTTCATCACCTTTATGCCACTGGCAACCTCCTGGGTGGTCTGCCTTCCGGTGGCCATGGCCTTCTGCTGGAGGTAGCCGCTGGTGCTGATGAGCACTCCCGCGGCCACTGCAGCTACCAGCACCATTGCAATGAAGACGATGAGCGTTCCAATACCGATGGCACCGCGCCTCATGTTCTCACCTCACTGGAGCACCATCACGTTGTAGTTATACGTCGCGGGGGTCGTGAAGTCTATAACTCCCGCGGCACCAACCTCGGGTATGACCTTTCCGACCATCTTGGTGGCGGGGCCTATACCTTTCTCGCCGTTCTCTGCCTTAAATACTGTGGTCTTCACGAGGAGCGCCACCATGTCGCCCCACTCGAGGTTCGGGTGGTTCACGTCCATCTCGCTCGCGCCGTCGTGGATGACCACTATGGCAAAGCTGGTGTCGGCAAAGCTGGTGTTGTCCCAGATTTTGCTCGCTATCTCCGTGCTGTTGAAGAGGTCATCGACGACACCCTTGTAGAGTATGCCGCTGTAGTTGTAGACCACGAGCTTGATGCCGTCGCTCAGGACTATTTTGACGTTGCTGAGGTCGATTCCCTCACTGCCGGAGTTGGGGGCTATGAATACCGCCATCCTGCTTATCGTCCCCTTGCTCGGCGGGGTCGCGTTGGTGTAGCCGTAGATGTTGATGACCTTAAGGCCGCTCGCAACTTCCTGGGTGGTCTGCCTCCCGGCGGCCTGGGCCTTCTGCTCGAGGTAGCCCGCTGTTCCTATGATGACACCCGCTGCAACCGCTGCCACGAGGACCATTGCGATGAAGACTATGAGCGTGCCGATGCCTATTGCTCCCCTCCGCATAGCACCACCTCCTGAAAATTCTCAAAGAACGAAAGGGAAAGAGAAGCGCTGGGCTTCACTGGAGCTCCATGACGCTCTCGGTGTAGGTGCTGGGAGTGGTGAACTCGATGACGCCGGGGGCGCCGAACTCTGGGACAACACGGCCGATAATCTTGGTGTTGGGCTGGATACCGGTTCCGAACACACCGCTAGTGGCGTAAGTGGTAGTTCCGTCGTTCTTTATGTTTCCAACCCTGACCGCGATTATCGCGAGGTCTCCCTTGGTGAGGGTCGGGGTGGACTGCTTGAGAGAGCCGTCGCTATCCTGGACGACGATAATTCCGAAGTTGGTGCTGCTGAGGTTTGCCCAGTTGATGTACTGGTCACTGTCATAGGTATTGGCGGTATCATCTGCAAAGACGTTGTCGGGCATACCAACTGAGAACACGTCACCGGCGTTGGGGTCGTAGTTCAGCGTTGCCTCCTTGGTTCCGTCGCTGAGGACGACGCGAACCTTCTTCATGTCGATGCCGGCGCTGCCGGCGTTCGGGGAAACGTAGATGGCGAGCTTGCTTATGTCTTTGTAGGTGGTGCCGTCGTACGGGGAGTAGCCAACGACGCTTTCAACCTTTACTCCGCTCGCGACCTCGTTGGTGGTCTGCCTCCCAGTGGCCTGGCTCTTCTGCTGGAGGTAACCGCTCGTGTTGATGAGCACCGCGGCGGCCACTGCTGCAACCAGCACCATGGCTATGAACACGATCAGGGTACCAATCCCAACGGCACCTTTCCTCTTCCTACCGAACATTCACACCACCTCCTCAGATAAATTTGGAAAGGGCATCACTGCAGGCTGATAACGTTGCTGGTGAAGCTCGTTGGAGTGGTGAACTCGATGATGCCCGGGGCACCGAACTCCGGGACGACCTTGCCGGTTATCTTCTGCCTCGGCTGGAAGCCCTTGCCGAAGACCGCTGAAACACCTATCTTGTCTGCACTGTCTGAATTGGTACCGTCGGTTATCGTTACAGTCGCAGTACCCACGTCAAAGTAGGTCGTGTCGCCGACGAAAAGGGTCATGGCGACGAGGTCTCCCTTGTTGAGGGTCGGGTAGTCAGCCTTCACAGAGCCGTCACTGTCCTGAAGGGCGATAAGGCCAAAGCTGGTCGGGGCAGTTATGTTCTTCCATGCGTTGAGGGTGGCACTAAAGATGTTGCCCACAACTCCAGCATCGTGTGCGTACCCGGCGAAGGCGTTGAGGTTAGGATCGACCTGGATAGTGACGGTGGTACTGCTGGTAGGATCGTAGTAGATGGTAACATTGTTGTTACCGATTGTTCCACCAGCTATCGTTGCATTGCTGAGTGTCACATTGTAAAGACCAGCGGTGCCGTCGTAAACAACATTGACGGCGCCCGTGAAGTTAGCGATGACCTTGACCCACCTGTTGTTGGCAGTATTATAGAAGGTTATGTACTTGCTAGTGTCGTTGAGCTGGAGGTACGTGGCTATGTAGCTGGTCCAGTTGAAGGCGTCGGTCCTGTAGTTGAATATAGCCTGGGAGTCACCGTCACTAAGGACAATCTTGGTCTTGCTGAGGTCAATTCCGGCGCTGCCGGCGTTCGGGCTGACGTAGACGGCGAGCTTGGTTATCCTGCCGCTGGCCGGCGGGTCGTATGGGTCATAGCCGACGACCTTGGCAACCTGTATTCCACTGGCAACCTCCTGGGTGGTCTCCCTGCCCGTGCTGGAAGCCTTCTGCTGCAGGTAGCCGCTGGTGTTGATGAGCACTGCAGCGGCCACTGCAGCTACCAGCACCATGGCAATGAAAACTATCAGGGTACCGATACCCACGGCACCTCTCTTCTTCAGTCTCCCAAACATGGCCTCTCACCTCCTCAAATAAATTTGGAAAGGAAATCACTGGAGCTCCATAACGGCCTCAGTGTAGGTGCTCGGGGTGGTGAACTCTATAACACCGGGAGCGCCGAACTCCGGAACGACCTGACCGGTTATCTTGATTCCCGGCTTAATACCGTAGCCAAAGACACCGGTATTCTGGTCGGTTCCAACCTTGACGGTGAGGACAACGAGATCTCCCTGGCTGAGGGTCGGGTAGTCGTCGCTGAGGCTACTGTCGGAGTCCTGGAGGACTATGATACCAAACTCGGTGGCGTTGTTTACTATGTTACTCCACGCGGTTTGGGTGGTGTCAAAGATGTCCGCAACAGGGCCTGTGGTGAAAGCGTCGTTAGTCTCGCTGGGGCCACCTTTGTACTTCAGAACAGCCTCAAGAACACCGTTGCTGAGAACAAGCTTGGTGCTACTGAGGTCAATTCCGGCGCTGCCGGCGTTCGGGCTGACGTAGATGGCAAGCTGCTGGATGTATTCAAGGCTACCGTTCGCCTTACCAACAACCCTCTCGACCTGTATGCCGCTGGCAACCTCCTGGGTGGTCTCCCTGCCCGTGCTGGAAGCCTTCTGCTGCAGGAAGCCGCTCGTGTTGATCAGCACGGCCGCCGCAACAGCGGCAACCAGCACCATGGCAATGAAAACTATCAAGGTCCCAATACCAACCGCACCTTTCCTTGTCCTGGCTTTCATTCTCCATGCACCCCCTGGGGGTTCTTTGCGCTGGGGATTACGTTGTGTAAATATAAAGGCCTTTTTTGTTCTTAGTAGTGTAGGTGGTTGTGTAGGTACATGTGTAGGTACTGACCACGATGGCCCCGACGAACCATCGCCAAGGTATATAAAGGGGACAAGGGCATAAGGTTACGGTGATTCCCATGGGAGGAAGGCAGAGGGCAATAGTGCTGGGATTGATACTGTTGCTCCTCGGCAGTGGTATCCCCACCGTCATGGGTGTGAGTTACGCATACAGCGAGGCCAGCAACGTCCAGCTCTTCCTCTGGCCGTCAGGCAGACTCGTCGCCCCCAACCAGACGGTGACGATTGCGGTCGTGCTCTGGAAGCCCGGCGAGGGTGGAGTAGCGAACGCAACGGTAACCATCGAGGTCGAGGACAGGCTCTACAACGTCACCACCAACGGGGACGGCTTCGCGAGCCTGAACCTGACGTTCACTGAGGAAGGTGGCTATGAAGTCAGGGCCCTCTACGGTGAGGTCTCAACGGGCACGTGGATTGACGTTAAAGCCGTCCCCGAGTACCTTTTCATCGAGAAAGACCTCGAGCTCCAGGTCAACAGGGCATACACCGTCGAGTGGAACCTCGTAACTCCGTACCTTTTCACGCCCTACAGCGGAACCGTCAACGTGACGGTGCTCTTCAACGACAGAGCGGTTGAGAGCCGTCCCATCAACGTCACCGGTGGAAAGCTCAGGCTCAGCCTTCAGTTCAACGAGACCGGAACTGGTTCGATACTATTTGACGGCAGGACGGCTTCATACTTTGAGGTTCGCAGCAGGGTAATCCTCGCCAAGCTCATGGCACCGGACAGGGCATACGTCGGCCAGAACGTGACGGTTCACATCCTGGCCCTGGACGCCGGAAGAAACACCCCCTACAGTGGAAACGTCACGGTTAAGACTATCTCCTTCAACGGCACCGAGGAAACCGTTGACAGATTCACCATCGAAATCGAGAACGGCTACGGTAACTTCACGGTAACCGTCCCCGAATGTGACCATCTGACTGTCTCTGTGGAGCTGGGCAGGGGGCCGAGCCACACAATATGGGTCGAGAGGCCCGCTCAGGCACCCACGAATGGGGGCAACGGCAACGAGACGCCGCTAATATTCACGATAACTCCAGACAGGGTGCTCGCCGAGCCCGGGCAGAGCATCTCATTCGTCGTCAACACGACCAGAGAGGGAACCTATAACATGACCGTCACCTGGTACGGCTGGAGGTTCACGAGCTGGGACGTCTGGGACGGGGAAACCAATACCACCCTCGTGACCTTCAACGGCACCAAGAGCGTCCTCAAGAGGATAAAGGTCCCTGAGTGGGCCTACTACGGCGAAATCAGGATTGGAAACGCAGTGGCCAGAGTTTACACCCTAAGGCCGAGCGTCTGGGCCGACGCCTGGGTTAACCTCACCTACAGCCCGGAGATAGGGCTCGAGACAGGAGACGTCATAATGGTCAGTGGCGACCTCAAGAACAAGACCAAGGACTGGTTCTTTGAGTGGGAGGAGTTTTACAGGGGTCTCGTCAACGAGACCGTGCACATATTCACCCCCTGGGGCGTTAAGGCCGTGAAGACCGGGGAGGATGGCAGGTTCAGCGCCAGCATTCCGGTTCCTTCGGAGAGACTGCCCGACATGGTCTGGGACAGGCACCCGGAGGTTCTCGTCATCCACAGGTCGGGAGCGTACGCGGACAGGACCGTTGACACGCCAAGGGGCAGGGTCTTCGTCAACATCACCTCCGACGGGGTCAGGATAAACGTTGAACCCGACAGCGACTGGAGGTATTACCCGAACCTGACGACCCCAACGGTGGTCGAGTTCGGCCAGTCCTTTGACTGGTACTACATCGGGAACGTCACATCCGTCTACGTCAACTCGACGAACGCCACGATTCCGGGCAACATAAGCGCCGGGGTTTACATGTTCAAGATCCTCCCCAACCACTGGCTCTGCCTCAAGGAGCCACATGGGACCTCCTGCGGGGCGGGAAGCCACAGCACCGAGAGGGTTTACTACGTGACGGGCGGGCTTGAGCTCCCGGACAGCGCGACCTACAGCGGTGGGGAGCTCGAGGTTCCGATAAAGCTCCCGGGAAGGGGCGTGTTCTACTACTCCTACGACTCAAACGGCCAGAGGCACTACGGGGTAGGGTTCACAGATGAGAACGGAAGCGGAGTCGCCAGGATAGAGGTAGGGAACCTCCCGCTGGGAGGACCGGAATGGCTCATCATCAAGTTCGGCTTTGTGAGCGACAGGGGATCCCTCTTTGACATTAACTGGAACCTAATTGTCAGAAACGAGGCTGACGTCCTTCCGCCGGCGATTACCGCGGACGTAACGCCGGAGGTTCAGGAGGTAGGAAAGAACGTGACGGTTTACATAGACGTGAGGGACGATGGAAAGCTCAGGCAGGTCAACTTCACGATAACGAACGTGACCGACATCATCAGGGCGGAAAGCTTCAACGTATCGACGAGCGGGTTCGTGCACAGGTTCAACTTCACCGTAAGGGGCCTCGAAGACTACATCCTGAACGTTACGGCGGTTGATGAAGCCGGCCACGTCTCGACCAGGCTGGTCAACTTCTACGGCAAAGCCGTCGAGACGAGGGAGCTCAACCTCACCGCCAACGAGACCCACGAGCTCAACGTGGCCAACCAGACCCGGATAGTGGTTGCCCCAGCCCAAAACGAGAGTGTTGCCATGAACATCACCGTCGCCTCGGCCGTTGAGAACGAGAGCGCGAGGGTGAAGATGACGGCCAAAGGCTACGAAGACCTCAAGTACGTTAAGGTCGAGACCAACGGGACGGTAGAGTACTCGTGGGTAATCCTCAACCTGACCTACAGCGACGAGATGCTCAGGAGGCTCGGCATAAGCGAGAACGCCGTGACGCTCCTCTACTGGAACGGAAGCGAGTGGATTGACCTCAGCAAGCACGTCGGAGAGACAATTCCTGACAACTCGCCCTACGGCAACATAACGGTCTTCGGCTTCGGAAGGGACCCGGTACACAACTACGCCTGGGCCAACGTGAGCCACCTCAGCGAGTACAGCCTGGGCGTCATGCTGCCGGACCTGAGGGTGGTCGGGATAAGCGCGGAGAACGCTGTGGCCGGGAAGGAGACAGAGGTGAGCGTGACCCTGGTCAACAATGGCGGGGCCGTTGATGGGGAGTTCACGGTGTCCCTCTACGCAAACGACACCCTCGTGAAGACCGAGAGGGTCAGCGGGATCGGCGCCGGAGAGGAGAAGACGGTGAAGTTCACGTGGACGCCGGACAAGAGCGGCACCTACATCCTCAGGGCCACCGCAGACGGAGATGACGCCATCGTCGAGAGCAACGAGACAAACAACGAACTGTCCGCTGAGGTTCGGGTCACCCCCGCGCCGAAGGTGAGCAAGGGCACAGCGGTCACACGTATGAACTACATCGGCTACATGTACTACCACATGCTTTCGAAGAGGTTTGAGGAGCTGTACAACGAGTCCCTGCGGAAGGGCGTGGACAATGAGACCCTAACCGCGGCCCTGGAGCACAGGAAGCTGGCCGAGGAGTACTACGAAAAGGCGGAGGAGTTCGGCCCGGTGCTCCAGAACCTCAACAACCCGCAGATACTCGCCCCGCTCAGGAGGGCGTACCTGGAGATGCTGAAGGCCGTCAGGATACTGGAAGAGGCCCTCGGATGAGGGCCTCAAGCCCCAATTTTTCAGGTTTTCCGAAATTTTTGAGAACCTGAGGGCTTAGAACCCGAAGCTATCGGAAATTAGAAACAGAAAAGGAAAGTTCTCATCTCTTTCTGATGACCATTATGCTCCTGGCGGGCCGGGTTATCTCGACATCGAAGCCCTCCTCCAGGATAACGTCCCTGATCTCCGCCGCAGAGGGGAAGCCAATGAAGTCCTTGTTGAGGCTCTCAAAGAACTCGAGGGCCTGAATGTGGGCAAAGGCGTCCCTGAACGGCTCAAGCACCACCATCTTCCCACCGGACTTGAGCGTCTCAAGGGCACCCCTGAGAACCCTCTCCCTATCCTTGGCGTACTCAAGGACGAAGCTCATGAGGACCACGTCGTACTCGTTAACCGGACGGATGAGCTTTGCGTCCATCTCCTTCAGCTCAACGGGCAGGTTTTTCATCTCCACCCTGGCCCTCGCTATCTCCAGAAGCGCCGGAGAGTAGTCGATTCCCAGATAGAAGCCATTGTAGCCTATCATCTCGGCGAACTGGACAGGAGACACCGAGCCGCAACCGATGTCGAGCACGTGCATACCCGGCCTTAGGCCAGCGGCCTGGGCCATGGCGTTGCGGTACACCGCGGAGAAACGGGTGCTCATGCGCATGTCCCAGAAGTCGGCGTCCTTATCGAAGTCCATGAGAACGTGCGGATGGACCGGGGTTATGAAAGCGTAGTCAACCATGCGGTATATCTCCTCCAGAACGGGCACCCAGTCATGAATCAGGAGGTCGTACCTCTCACCTGGGACATGCACGGTGTACGTAAAGCCGTTGAGGTGAAGCCTGCCGCCCTTTTCGGCCACTATTCCCAGGCGCTCCAGCGTGTCGATAAAGTCCAGAAGAAGGCGCCTGTTGGGCAGGCCCACGTGGTCAACCAGCTCCTGCACCGTTGGGGCCCTGGAGAGCAGAGGAAATATGCCGTGCTTTGTTCCGAGTCCGATTATCTGGAGCACGGAAAACTTGACCATCTGCTCGATGTTGGCATCGACGATATCGGCGGGATTCATGGCACCACACCTCACATGAACCTCCGGTAGTAGCGATAGTACTCCTTAAGATAATCCACGACCTTTTTACCGTAGTCCGTCAGACGGTAGTACTTAAAGCCATTGTTTGAGACTTCCTCCACAAGACCCAGGTAAACAAGGGAACTCTCTCCGTTGTACCTGTTACCCAAACCAACCAGTGCCCCCCTAACGTTGGATGGATCAGAACTGACGACCCTGGCGATCTCAGAAAGGTACGTCGCTGACGGATATATTTCGCTCAGGTACATCAGTATCTTCTTCCTGAGTTCGCTACGATGAAGGGAGCGCAACACCTGCGGATCCACGATTACTGTGTCCATACTCCCCCCTCCCAAAGTCGGTGGTTCCAGGATCAATCACTGTGATTATAGCAAGGCAGCCACTGAAACCCCTCTGGATATCAATGCCTCCATGTGCAGGGGATGGTTGTAGCCCCGTATATTAGATGTGAGTTGTAGAATATATAACGTTTTTGGTTTATCCCTGGGTATAATTCCGCATAAATTTGCCCCATTTGTAGAATCCCCACCCAAAAATTGTATAAATCGGGCTAACGGACAAAGAATCCAATTGATTGAAAATTATCCAACAGACGGCAATCCGGACAAAGGTTTTCGCCCCCTCCAGCCGGAGAACATTCATAAAATCTTAAATACCATCGAAACAAATTGGAGTACGTTGAAGTCAGGTGAGAGTAATGCTGGTCGAAGTGACAATCACCGCGGCGGTCGCAGTGGTTCTGGCGTATTACGTCAAAGACGTCACCAGCAAAGTTCTGGCCAGGCACTTCGAGCTGAAGGAAGAACTCGGGGAGCTGGAGTCAAAATTCTCAAAGCTCAAAGAGGAGCTTGAATCGGAGATCCGGGAGGTTCGAACCAACGTTTCTTCCGGGGAGGAGGACGTACGCGGGGAGTTCATCCAGAAGCTGAACGAACTCCAGAAGAAGCTCAGGGGAGTGGAAAAGGGGCTCAGGGACCTCCAGAAGCTCGAAACCAGGGTGGACTACGAAATCGGCAGCCTGAAGAGGGAGCTGGACAGAACTGGGCGCAGGGTGGAGGAGCTGGAAGACGCGGTGATGGCCACAAAGGACGAGCTTAAGGAGGAGCTTAAAAGGGAGATTCTGGCGGAGCTTGAGGAGGAGATAGAACACCTGGAGGACGTCATTGAGAGACGGAAGCAGTCCGAAGTTGAGGAGTTCCTGGAGATTATAACGGCCGCCGTGACGCTTCAGCCGGAGAAGCTCAAGGATGGAATGGCCGAGGCGAAACGGGCCCTCCTCTCAATGCGGGATATAGCCAAGGTCTACGTGCTCACCGGGCAGGGGCAGAGGGAGTTCCGGGGGTTGAAAGAGAACCTCATAGAACTCCTCAAGAACCTCCGCAAACTCGCGGTTGTCTCGGTTCCGGATGAGAGCGTTTACTCCACTTTCAACGAGATAGTGGTTCGCGTGAAGCGCCTCGATCTGCCAATGAGGGTTGTGAGGGACGGCAAGGAGAAAGAGCTGAACCCGGAGAAGAGCTTTATTTACATCCACCGGGCGGTCTACGAGCTGGCAGGGGAGCTGGACAGGATAGCAGAGGGACTCCAGGAGCCGATACCGGTAACCCCGGTTGAGAAGGAATTCTACGAAAAGCTGCGGCACCAGTTCGAGGAGCTGCAGAAGCTGGAAGAACAGGTCCAGAGGCTCATGCTGAAGCTCGGCGCGGAGAAAGAGGAGACGGAAGACACGAAAGACCGGGACGTTGAAGACCTGCTGAAAGAGCTGAACCTGCTGTGAGTCCCGGGATTAGAACTCCTCCCCCAGGAGTTTGTCAAGGTCGACCATTATGAGGAGCCTCTCTCCATCGTTTATCTTCGCTATGCCCTTTATGTAGCGGATGTCCACGCGGCTTGTGAGGGTCTTGGGTGGCTGGTCGATCTGGTCGTCGGTCAGGGTTATGACGTCCGAGACGGAGTCGACTATAATGCCGATAATCTCGTCCTTAACCTCCGCGATGATTATCTTCTTCGTGGAAAGGTCCTCGTCCATGTCGTAATACCCGAGGAGTTTCTTGAGGTTGACGACGGTGGTGATCTGACCGCGGAGGTTTATGACGCCCTCAACGAAGTCCGGGGAGTTGGGCACGCGCGTTATGGGCATCATTTCCTTGATTTCCCTGACCTTCGAGATATCCAGACAGAACTCCTCGTTTCCAACCATAAAAGCCACTACCTGAATTTCGGCCATTCACCTCACCTCCGGGCACTCCTAACGTTTTCCAGCAGGGTTCTGGATTCGTCTATAGATTCCTCAAGGGCCTTAAGACCCTTTCGTATTTCATCCAAACGCAGCTGGAGCGTTGAGAGGAAGTCCACGAGGGGCAGCATCACGTCCGAGATGTCGTTCTGGATGGCGTAAACACCGTCTATGGTGTCCATGAGCATCTGCACCGACTGGGCCTGTCCGTCTATGCTGTCCGAGAGGTCTTTTATCATGCCCGCGGTCTCATTGGCGCGCCTGGCGATGTCGTCAAAGGCGGCTATGAGTTCCTGAACGGCATCCTTTATTTCCTCCGTGACACGGAACTCCTGTTTGATGGAGCTGACGACGGTGTCTATGCTCTCCTGCATATCCCTGATGAGTTCGGTTATCTGGTCGGTGGACTTCTTGGACTGGTCGGCGAGCTCACGGATGTTCTCTGCAACAACCGCGAAGCCCCTGCCGTGCTCCCCGCTCCTGGCGGCCTCAATGGCGGCGTTGAGTGCCAGAAGGTTGGTCTGGTCAGCGATGCCCCCTATGACCTCAACTATCTCCCCGATGCGCTTGGAGTGCTCGACGAGAATGGAGACCGCCCGCTCCATGTCCTGGTTAACCTCTGTTATGCTGGCCACGTTCAGGGCAACGTTGTCGGAAATCTTCTTACCCCTCTCGGCCATGTCAGCAGTTTCGAGGGCGTAGTCGGTCAGCGCCTGGGCCTGCGTGTTCATCTCCTCTATCCCCGCGGTGAGGGTCTGGATGTAGTCCCCCAGCTCGGCGATGCTGGAGCGCTCCCTCTCCACCAGACTGGCCAGGGAATCGGGATCCGCCGAGGCATCCATCTCCAACATGGGGAGGAGGGAGGAAATCTTTTCCCGGACGTTCTCAAGATTTTTCAGGGCGGTATCCATCCCCTCGAAGGAACAGGGCTGTGAAACAGTCACCCTGCGTTTTCTTAGGGCCTCAGCCTTGTGTTCGATGGAGATGAGACGGGCTGCAATTTCCTCATCGATGCCCCCTACATCGGGATGTCTTCCCTCCAGGATGTCCTCAACCGCCCCGAGAATCCGGAGGGAGTTATCCCTCGTTTTTGAGACGTACGCGCCAACGATTGCGGATGCACCCAGACCCAGAATGAGACCCACGGATGGAGCCACCAGGGTGCCGGCGAGGGTTATCAGAGGGATTGAGCCAACTGCCGTTATGGCAACGATGCGGTTCACTGGCCACACCTCCCAGCAGCACTATTTAACCATGGAGACAGGGAGATAAAAGAGTTTCGCATGTAGGTAATAACCCTTAATACGCGTTACAATAATAACCGGGGAAGTCGTAACAATATACCTATGCACCTACACAACCATCTACACACAAAGATTTTTTATGCCAAAAGCGCAAGGCTTTTGTGGAGTCTGCAATATCCAGTCCAACACCTGGGAGACCCCCCAACGGATGCGTGAGGTAAATGATGGATGTTAAGGATCCCGGCTATATAAGGATCAAGCGGGAGCTGTTCCGCCACCTCAAAGTTAGTAGTGACGCCTACAAGGACACGTACCTCGTGAGACGCATACGGGCAAGGATGAGGAAACTGGGAATCGCAAGCTACACCGAGTACTACAGACTTATAAAGGCAAACAGGAGCGAGCTCGACGAGCTCCTGCTGACCGTGGCCATCAACGTCACGGAGTTCTTCAGAGACCCGGTGGTCTGGAAAACCCTCGAAAAGAAAATCCTGCCCGAGCTGGTCGAGTACAAGCGGGAGATTCACAGCAATTCCCTCAAGATATGGAGTGCGGCCTGCTCAACGGGACAGGAGCCGTACTCGATCGCCATGACACTGTACGAGACGCTGGGCGAAAACCTCGACGGATTCCGGGTCAGCATACTGGCGACGGACATAGACAGGGAGGCCCTGTCGGTGGCCATGAAGGGAGAATACCCCGTGGATGTCATTGAGAAGCAGATACCCAGGAGCATGATACCGAAGTACTTCACCCGCGTAAGCGACGAGCGGTACAGGGTCTCACCGAAGATAAAACGCCTGGTCAAGTTCCGGCAGTTCAACCTCTTCAGCACCACGTACCCGAAGGGGTTCGATATTATATTCATCCGCAACGTGCTCATATACATAAAAAGGGACGCCCAAGAGGAGATATTTGCCAAACTTTATGATTCGCTGGAGGATCACGGGTATCTCGTACTCGGCAAGACCGAGACGATCCTCGGCAATGCCGCCAGGATGTTTAGGTTGTATGACCTCGTTGCAAGGATCTATCGCAAAAATCTGGAGGTGAAAAAACATGGCAAAGGTTTTGGTGGTGGATGATGCCGCTTTCATGCGCATGTTGCTGAAGAAGATACTGACCCAGGGCGGCCACCAGGTCGTTGGGGAGGCAGGCAACGGAAAGGAAGCGGTCCAGAAGTACCAGGAACTGAAGCCGGACGTGGTCACCATGGACATTGTCATGCCAGAGATGGACGGCATTACGGCGGTTCAGGAGATAAAGAAGCTCGACCCCAACGCCAAGATAATAATGATCACCGCGGTGGGGCAGGAAGGAAAGGTCATGGAGGCCCTCAAGGCAGGGGCTTCGGGGTACATAGTCAAGCCGTTCCAGGCCCCCAAGGTGCTCGAGGAGATAGCCAGAGTACTGTCCAGCTGAGGGTGGATTTTGATGCCACTGAGCTCCCCCTCTCGAAAAATCCGGGTACTGGTCGTCGACGACTCCGCGTTCATGAGAAAGATACTCCGGGACATCATAAATTCGGATCCCGAGCTGGAGGTCTGCTGCGAAGCCAGGGACGGTATTGAGGCCATCAGTCTGGCAAAGCTCCACAGGCCGGACGTCGTGACGCTTGACATTGAAATGCCCAAGATGAACGGCCTCGACGCCCTCCGGGTTATAATGAAGCAGACCCCCCTCCCGGTCATAATGGTGAGCGCCCTGACCCAGGAGGGCGCCGAGGCCACCATCAAAGCCCTGGAGTACGGGGCGATAGACTTCATTCCCAAGCCGAGCTCCTCCATCTCCATCAACATGAAAGAGATGCGGGACGAGATAACGGCGAAGATCAAAGAGGCCGCCAGAGTTCCAAGACGGTTCCTGGAGCTCAGAAGAATGAGACTGCTCAGGTCACAGAAGGTCAAAACCAGAAAACCCAGTGTCCCGGCAAAGACCGTTGTCACCATAGCGTCCTCCACAGGGGGCCCGCAATCTCTGCTGAGGATCTTTCCAAAATTCCCCGAGAACCTGAAAGCCGCGATACTGCTCGTCCAGCACATGCCACCCGGATTCACAAAGTCCTTTGCGAAGAGACTCGACAGTCTGAGCAGGATAGACGTCAAAGAGGCGGAGGACGGGGATACAATAGAGGAAGGGAAGGCCTACGTGGCGCCCGGGGATTACCACATGGAGGTGCAGATGAGGGCAGGAAAGCCCGTCATAACGCTCAACAAGAAACCGAAAATACACGGCGTGCGGCCTGCCGCCGACCCCATGATGATAACCGCCGCGGAGGTGTTCGGGCGCAGGACGGTCGGTGTCGTCATGACCGGAATGGGCAAGGACGGTGCCCAGGGAATCATTGCCATCAAGAAGAAAGGGGGCATCACGATAGCGCAGGACAGGGAAACCTCAATAATCTTCGGAATGCCCAAGGCAGCCATAGAGACCGGCATGGTGGACCATGTCGTCCCCCTGGATAAAATCGCCGAGACTGTGGTGATGGCAGTAAACAAAGTTAACCGGGGTGGTGCCGGTGGAAGATCTTTCGCAGTATCTAGATGAGTTCCTCGCCGACGCGAGGGATAGGATAGACAGCCTGAGCAACGCCATACTAACGCTGGAGAAAATCGTCAGGGACGGGGGCAGCGAGGAAGAGAAGAAGGCCATGATAGACCAGATTTTCCGCGATGCCCACACACTAAAGGGCACGGCCGCCACGATGGGCTTCATGAAGCTCAGCGAGGTTGCCCACAAGATGGAGAACCTCTTTGACCTCGTGAGGAGCGGAAAGGTGGAGCCGACGCCTGGACTCATCGACGTACTTCTGGAGTTTCTCGACGCCATTGAGGCAATGGTCGACAGCATAGAGGAGAACGGCAACGAGGGAGATTTTGACGTAGAGGAGCTGTTCGCCAAGGCGGAGAGGTTCTTTGGCGGAGGAGAAGGTGCCAAACGCGAGAGTGGCCCCGCAGAGGAGGCGGCACCCCCTGCGGAACCTCCCACAGGGGAGGAGAGCGAGGGAGGAGGCGAAGCCCCCGGGAGTGAGGCCCCTGAGGGAAGCATCCCGGGCAGGGTATACCGTGTTAGAGTCCACTTCCACAAAGACGCCCAGCTGAGGGGCATCAGGGGATTCCTGATACTCTCCGACCTGGAAGGCATCGGCGAAGTCCTCGAGACCACCCCCGATCGGAGCGTCATTGAAGACGGAAAAGCCGATGTGGATGTACTTGAATTCGTAATCGCGACCGAAGAGAGCCCCGAGAAGATAAAAACTATCGTGACCCGGCATCCCGAGGTCAAGGATGCCGAGGTCGAGGTGCAGGGACAGGCCGCAGGCGAGGGTGCGAAAACGTACACGGTCACAGTGTACGTGCAGAAAGACGCCCCCCTCAAAGGGGTGCGCTCGTATCTGGTCCTCCAGGATCTTCAAAAGATAGGGGACGTTCAGAGAACCATCCCCGACCCCATTGCGATTCAGAACGGAGAGCTAATCGACGGGCACTATTTCAGGGTTCTGCTCGTCTCGAACGTTTCTCAGGAGGAGATATCCAAGACGGTTCTCAAGCATCCCGATGTTCAGGACGTTGAAATCACCGAGGGCGATGTCATCGATGCCCAAAGGCCCGTCCAGGAGAGCCCATCAAAAGAAAAAGCTCCCAGCACTACGGAAACCAAGACCCCCAAAAAGAAGAAACCTCCCTCGACCCCCAAGGTGAAGGTCTCCAAGATAATCAAGGTCGACGTCGGCCATCTGGACAGGCTGATGAACCTCGTCGGTGAGCTGGTCATCACGAAGGGCAGGCTGGAGCAGATAGCGGAGAGGCTCGGCGACAGGGAACTCCTGGAGACCCTCTCAACCCTCTCAAGGCTCCTCACCGAGCTTCAGGACGAGATCATGGAGATGCGCCTCACGCCGGTGGCGGAAGTCTTCAACAAGTTCCCGCGTATGGTTCGCGAGCTGGCGAGAAAGATGGGCAAGGAGGTCGAGTTTGTCATAGAGGGCGCGGATATAGAGGTGGACAGAACGATACTCGACAAACTCGGTGATGTTCTCGTCCATCTCCTGAGGAACGCCATAGACCACGGAATAGAGGCGCCGGAGGAGAGGGAAAAGCTTGGAAAGCCACGCGCGGGCAGGCTCGAACTCATTGCCAGGCGTGAGAGAAGCCACGTTGAGATCATAGTAAAGGACGACGGTCGTGGCATCGATCCCGAGAAGATAAAGAGGAAGGCGCTGGAGAAGGGCCTCATCACCCCCGAGCAGGCCATGGAGATGAGCGACGAGGAGGCAATAAACCTGATATTCCTTCCAGGGTTCAGCACCAAAGAGCAGGTAACGGACGTCTCCGGAAGGGGCGTTGGCATGGACGTCGTCAAGGACGTCGTCAAGAGCCTCAACGGAAGCATATCCGTCCAGAGCAAGGTTGGGAAGGGGAGTACGTTCGTTCTAAAGCTGCCTGTGAGCATGGCCATCATCCAGGCGCTGCTCATTGAGGTCCGGGGAGAGGTCTACGCGGTTCCGATAAACAACATACTCGAGAGCATAGAGATCAGGCGTGAGAACCTGAGGAGCATAGGCGGCAAGGAGGTAATAGTGCTCCGCGGCGAGATAATACCCGTCATAATGCTCCACGAACTCTTTGGACTGCCGGTTCCTGAGAAGGACGAGTTCCCGGCGATAATAATAGACCTCGGCGCACAGAAGGTCGCAGTCGGCGTTGACAAGCTCCTCCACAAGAAGGACATAGTCATCAAGAGCCTCGGAAAGATGCTCTCCCACATCAGCGGCTTCGCCGGCGCCACTATACTCGGAGACGGTAGTGTTGTTTTAATCATTGAGATAAACGGACTGCTCGGTGGTGGTAGGGGTGGACTCTGAGAACTACGGGGAGTACATCAAAGACCTCGATGAGTTCGCCAAGAGCGCGCTGGTCGAAACCTTCAACATAGGTGCTTCCAAGGCCGCGGATGTCCTCAGCGAGATGACGGGTCTAACCGTCAACATTACCGTACCGGAAATAGAGATAGTATCCATCAAGAGCGTGCCTGAAAGGGTGGGAGAGGACGTAAAGGTGGCTGTCTACATCGGACTCAGCGGTGGCTTTGATGGCCACGCCTTCTTCTTTCTGGATTTTGAGGATGCACTCAGGATGTTTGACTTAATGACAGGAATGCCTCCGGGTTCAACGGCGGAGTTCGACGAGATGGTGCGGTCCGCAGTCATGGAGGCAGGCAACATCCTGATCTCCGCCTTCGCCAACGCCCTCAGTGAATTCCTCGGGGAGGGGATAGACCAGACACCGCCAGATATAGCGGTTGACTTCACCCCTGCGATACTGGACTTCGCACTCGCAGATATCGGCCAGTACTGCGATTACACCATGCTCTTAAAGACCACCATCCACATGGAAACAGTCCAATTCAAGGAGCACTTCATGATACTGCCCCACCCCGCTTCCATGAAGAAGATTATCGAAACCCTTCTGGGGGGATTTGCATGAGCGAGCACAAGAGCTGGTCGTCGGAGTGGTATCAGGACATATTTAGGGAAGCGTCGAACATAGCGATGAGCCACGCGCTTACGGCACTCTCAAACATGATAGGCGAGATTGAGATGGAACCCCCAACGGTGGAGGTACTGCCGCGGGCAAAGTTTCTGGCGATGATCGCCAGCAGGGGTATTCGGGACAGCTTCGTCGTGATGTTCGACATAACGGAAGGACTGAGCGGCCTCACAATACTCCAGTTCCCGAAGAAGAGCGTCAGGGCGCTGGTATCGCTCCTGCTCGGAATGGACCCGGAGGACGAGGGCATGGACGAGATGGGACGCTCCGCCATCATGGAGATAGGCAACATACTTATCTCCGTCTACACCGATATACTCGCCCAGCTCATCGGAGAACCCGTCTCGCTCAGCCCGCCCAAACCCGTGGAGAGCCTGTACGATGCCGAGATGGAGCTGGCAAGACCCGACCTCAGGGATGTCACCGAGGTGCTGGCGTTCAAGACAAGGTTCTACCAGGCCAACACCGACGTGGAGAGCTTCTTTTACCTGGTTCCAACCAAAGATGCCTTTGACAAGCTTGTGAGCAGACTCGAAGCCCAGATAGAAAGCATTGGAACGAAGGGGGACATCCCCGGGAGCGAGGGGGCGGAAGCGGGGATGAATACCGACCCCGAGGAAAACGGTTCCGGCGAGGGTTGAGTCTTGGGGGAGAGAAAGGTTGGGATCGGAGATTACGCCGTGGGCAAAAAGGCCGGAATAATCAGCACCTACGGCCTGGGTAGCTGCGTTGGCATAACCCTCTACGACCGCCTGACGAAGGTAGGCGGTCTGCTCCACGCCCTCCTGCCGGAGGCGAGCTACTACGGCAACAAGGGAAATCCGGCGAAGTACGTGGATACCGGGCTTGAACTCCTCATATCCGACATCCGGAAGATGGGAGGGAACCCCCGACGCGCTGAGGCCAAGATATTCGGCGGCGCCCACATGTTCACAAACGTCACCACGGAGAAACTCATGATAGGCAAGAGAAACGTCGAAGTCGCAAAAAGAGAGCTTAAACGGCACGGGATAAAGATAGTGGCAGAGGATACCGGCGGGAAAGGCGGAAGGACGATTTATCTCGACCTATCCACTGGCAAGGTTAGAATGAGGCGCGTCTCCAACGGACAGATAACTGAGAGGGTGTACTGACAACCTGAGAAACGTCGGGAGGGTTACGGATGGAGTTTAAGAAAAAGGTAATAGGCATCGTGGTTGTGGCGCTCTTGCTGGTAACAGTGATAGCGGGAGGAATGATGCTGTACACCGGCAACAATACAGCCAAACTGATCGGAACAAAGATGGCACCGGTTGTGGAGGAACAGGCCCAGGAGGCCGTAATGGCCCAGGCCACCGCCATAGCCACGGAGTTCCAGGGATTCTTCAGCACCGTGGAATCCCTCGGCAGTGTCACTAAAGGCTCCGTTGAGCTGTCCCTGAAACAGCTCCAGCTGGATGGAATAGACTTCGGCGATCCCGGCTACGCCGACAAACTCCGGCCGCTTCTCATGGAGCACTTCGCGGTCATAGCCGACTCCGAGTCCTCCCTCAGCGCAGTATATTTTGGCGATGCGAATGGCAACATGTTCATATATCCCAAACAGGAACTTCCCGAGGGTTACGACCCGAGGGTCAGGCCGTGGTACCAGGAGGCCGTTAAGAGGAACGGCCCGACGTGGAGCGAGCCGTACCAGGACGCCTCAAGTGGGAAGTGGGTTATTACCTACGCAATTCCCGTTCACTACAACGGCAGGCTCGTCGGTGTCATCGGACTGGACGTTTTCATCGATACCCTGACGAAGAGGATAGACGGGGTCACCATCGGCGACACCGGCTACGCCTACGTCGTTGGAACGGACGGAACCATATACATGCACCCGAATCACGACTACATAATGAACCTCAACGTCTTCAACGAGCCGAGCCTCAAGCCGATCGCGGATATCGTGAAGGGCGGCAAAGACAGGGACGTCGTGACGTACACATTCAACGGGGTCCAGGCTGTTGCGGCCGGCGTCAAGATACCCAGCACCGGGTGGTACGTCTTTGCCAAGGTCCCGGTCAGCGAGGTAAGCGCCGGAGTGATCAAAGTCATAGAGGACACCAAGAAGACCACCGCGAATTCCGCCCTCATGCTCAGCATCCTCATTCTCGCAATCTCAGCGGCGCTCATAGGAGTCTCGTACAAGATGGTGTCAAACTCACTCAGGCCGCTTGAGGAGCTTAGGAATGTTGCGCAAGCCCTCGCCGAGGGAAGATTAAGCGACGTCAACAAACAACTCAACCAAATCCACTACATCGAAGACGACGAAATAGGAGCCCTCATAAAAGCCTTCGAAGCCGTAGGAAAAGACCTCGTAGGAACACTCAACACCATAGGCGAAAAACTCGAACGCCTCGCCGAAGGCGACTTAAGCAACGGACTAACCGTCGAAGCCAGAG